>NZ_JBFRCK010000012.1:0-199000 GCF_040965775.1 Paraburkholderia sp. BR10954 | reverse complement strand
AGCTCGACATGCCGACCGCGATGCCGGGCAACATCCACGTCGTGCCGCTACGCAATGCCGACGCGACGAAGCTCGCGCGCACGCTGCGCAGCATGCTCGGCAAGGGCGGCGGCGAGGGCTCGTCGGGCGGCGCGAACGAGGCGAACTCGTTCAACCAGAACACGAGCGGCGGCGGCGGCGCCGGTGGTGGCGGCGGTGGCGGTCTGTCGAGCAGCAGCTATTCGACGGGCTCGTCGGGCACGCCGCCGTTGCCGTCGGGCGGCCTCGGCGGCGGCTCGATGAACTCGCCGATGGGCGGCGGCGCTTCGGGCTCGAGCAGTAATACCGGCGGATTTCTCGGCGGCGACAAGGAAAAGAGCGAGGATCAGGGCGGCGGCATGATTACCGCCGATTCCGCGACCAACTCGCTGATCATCACCGCGCCCGAAGCGACGTACCGCAACTTGCGCGCGGTGATCGACCAGCTCGATGCGCGTCGCGCGCAGGTGTATATCGAGGCACTGATCGTCGAGTTGAACTCGAATACGAGCGGCAACCTCGGCATTCAGTGGCAGGTCGCGAACGGCAATCTGTTTGCCGGTACCAACCTGGCGACTGGCTCGGGCAACAGCATCATCAACCTGACGGCCGCGGCGGCCGCGGCTGGTTCGACCGGCGGTCTCGCGACGGCGCTAGGCAGCCAGGGCCTGCAACAGGGCTTGAACGTCGGCTGGATCCACAACATCTTCGGCGTGCAGGGTCTCGGCGCACTGCTGCAGGCGCTGTCGCAGACCGCAGACGCGAACGTGCTGTCCACGCCGAACCTGATCACGCTCGACAACGAAGAGGCGAAGATCATCGTCGGTACCAACGTG
The DNA here is from genome assembly GCF_040965775.1 of Paraburkholderia sp. BR10954. Taxonomy (NCBI): domain Bacteria; kingdom Pseudomonadati; phylum Pseudomonadota; class Betaproteobacteria; order Burkholderiales; family Burkholderiaceae; genus Paraburkholderia; species Paraburkholderia sp. BR10954. The sequence goes on along the minus strand of NZ_JBFRCK010000012.1, from coordinate 198,146 downwards.
CCGATCCAGACCGGTTCGTACTCGAACCTGACGAGCGGCACGACGAGCGCGGCGTTCAATACGTTCGACCGTGTCGACGTCGGTCTGACGCTGCACGTGAAGCCGCAGATTACCGACGGCGGCATCCTGAAGCTGCTGCTCTACACGGAAGATTCGGCGATCGTGAACGGCACGAACAACGCGGCGACAAACCCGGCGGGCCCGGAATTCACGAAGCGTTCGATCCAGTCGACCGTGCTGTGCGACAACGGCGAGATCATCGTGCTCGGCGGCCTGATGCAGGACAACTACCAGGTCAGCAACAGCAAGGTGCCGCTGCTTGGCGACATTCCCTGGCTGGGCCAGCTGTTCCGCTCCGAGCAGAAGACGCGCAACAAGACTAACCTGATGGTGTTCCTGCGCCCGGTCATTCTCGCCGACCGCGACACCACGCAGGCCGTCACGGCGAACCGCTACGACTACATCCAGGGTGTGCAGGGCGCGTACCGTCAGGATAACAACGTCATGAGGGATCGCGATGATCCGGTCGTGCCGCCGATGCCGCTCGGCCCGAGCCAGGGCGGGGTGCCGGCGATGAACCTGTTCGACCTGAACCAGATGCGCCGCCAGCAGATGATGCCGCAGCAGGCACCGCAACAGGTGCCTCAACAGGTACCGCCGCAGGCCGTACCGCAAGCCGGCGCGCCGGCCGTGCCGCAAGCTGGCGCGCAGACCACAACCCAACCCGTGCCGCAGACGGTGCCGCAAACCATGCCGCAACCGGCCGTCGTCGAGCCGGCGACCGGCCCGGTGCCGAGCACGGTGTCGCCGGGAGCGCGTCCGTGACGCAGATGCCCGCGCAAACCGCGCCCTCGCAACGTCCGCTGAACGGCGATGCCGCGGCCGGCGAGCGCGCGGCACCCTCGCCGCTTGCCGCCCGGCTCGTGCCATACGGTTTTGCGCGCAGCGGCCAGATTCTGGTCGCGCATCAGCATGCCGATAGCCTCGAAGTCTGGATCAGCGAACGCACGAGCGAAGCCGCGCTTGCCGAAATCGCGCGCAACTACGGCGTAGTGTCGGTCGTGCGCGTGCCCGCCGACGATCTCGCGCAGGCGATCAACCAGGCCTATGCGCGCCAGGATGGCAGCGCCGCGCAGGTGGTCGGCGAAGTGGAAGGCGAAGTCGATCTGTCGCGGCTGATGCAGGACATCCCCGAGGTCGAGGATCTGCTCGAATCGGAAGACGACGCGCCGATCATCCGCATGATCAACGCGCTGCTCACACAAGCGGCGCGCGAGCAGGCATCGGATATCCATATCGAGCCGTTCGAGAATGCGTCGGTAGTGCGTTTTCGCGTCGACGGCACGCTGCGCGACGTGGTGCGGCCCAAGAAAGCGCTGCACGGCGCGCTGATCTCGCGGATCAAGATCATGGCGCAGCTCGACATCGCGGAAAAACGTTTGCCGCAGGACGGCCGCATCACGCTGCGCGTTGGCGGTCGTCCGGTCGACGTGCGGGTATCGACGCTGCCGACGGGCCACGGCGAGCGCGCGGTGCTGCGTCTGCTCGAGAAAGACGCGGCGCGGCTCAATCTCGAAGCGCTCGGCATGGCATCCGACACGCTCGGCCAGTTCGACAAGCTGATCGGCAAGCCGCACGGCATCGTGCTCGTGACCGGCCCGACCGGCTCAGGCAAGACGACGACGCTGTATGCGTCGATGTCGCGACTGGAGACGGCAACCACCAACATCATGACGGTGGAAGACCCGATCGAATACGACCTGTCCGGCATCGGCCAGACCCAGGTCAACGAGCGGATCGGCATGAGCTTCGCGCGCGCATTGCGCTCGATTCTGCGTCAGGACCCGGACGTCATCATGATCGGCGAAATCCGCGACCTCGAAACCGCGCAGATCGCGGTGCAGGCATCGCTGACCGGCCACCTGGTGCTCGCCACGCTGCACACGAACGACGCGGCATCGGCCGTCACGCGTCTGACCGACATGGGCGTCGAGCCGTATCTGCTCGCCTCGTCGCTGCTCGGCGTGCTCGCGCAGCGGCTGGTGCGGCGACTGTGCCCGGTGTGCCGAGAAGAGCGCACCGAGGAAGACGGCAGCAAGCGCTGGCATCCGGTCGGCTGCGACCGTTGTGGCCAATCCGGTTACGCGGGACGCCGCGGCGTCTACGAGCTGCTGCTGATCGACGAAACGATCCGCTCGCTGATCCACCGCAACGCGGCCGATGCCGAAATTCTCGAAGCGGGCCGCGCCCAAGGCATGCGCACGCTGCGCGAGGATTCGGAGCGCTGGCTCGCATCGGGACTGACGTCGCTCGAAGAAGTGATTCGCGTGACGGGCGGAGCATAAGCGCATGCCGGCATTCCGTTTTGAAGCGATCGACGCGGCGGGCAAGGCACAAAAAGGCGTGCTCGACGCCGACAGTGCGCGCGGCGCGCGCACCAACCTGCGTTCGCAGGGACTCACGCCGCTCGTCGTCGAACCGGCGGCGTCGCGCACGCGCGGCGAGCGCAATCAGCGGCTCGCGCTCGGGCGTCGTCTGTCGCAGCGCGAGCAGGCGATTCTGACGCGGCAGCTCGCGAGTCTGCTGATCGCGGGCCTGCCGCTCGACGAAGCGCTCTCGGTGCTGACCGAGCAGTCGGAGCGCGACTACATCCGCGAGCTGATGGCGGCGATTCGCGCCGAAGTGCTCGGCGGTCATTCGCTTGCGAACGCGCTGCAGCAGCATCCGAAGGATTTCCCCGAGATCTACCGGGCGCTCGTCGCGGCCGGTGAACACACGGGCAAGCTCGGCCTGGTGCTGTCGCGGCTCGCCGATTACATCGAGCAGCGCAATGCCCTGAAGCAGAAGATCGTGCTGGCGTTCACGTATCCGACGATCGTCACGATCATCGCGTTCGGCATCGTTACGTTCCTGCTCAGCTATGTGGTGCCGCAGGTCGTCAACGTGTTCGCGAGCACCAAGCAGCAACTGCCGTTTCTGACGATCGTGATGATGGCGCTGTCTGGTTTCGTGCGGCACTGGTGGTGGGCGATGCTGATCGGCGTGATCGTGGTCGTCTATCTGGTGCGCGCGACGCTCAGGCAACCGGGGCCGCGTCTTGCCTTCGACCGCTGGCTGCTGACCGCGCCGCTGCTCGGCAAGCTGGTGCGCGGCTATAACACCGTGCGCTTCGCCAGCACGCTCGGCATTCTGACCGCGGCGGGCGTGCCGATTCTGCGCGCGTTGCAGGCCGCGGCCGATACGCTCAGCAACAACGCAATGCGCGAGAACATCGACGATGCGATCGTGCGGGTGCGCGAAGGTACGTCGCTGTCGCGCGCGCTCGGCAACACGAAGACGTTTCCGCCGGTGCTCGTGCACCTGATCCGCTCGGGTGAAGCGACCGGCGACGTGACGACGATGCTCGATCGCGCGGCCGACGGCGAAGCGCGGGAGCTGGAGCGTCGCACGATGTTCCTGACGAGCCTGCTCGAGCCGCTGCTGATTCTGGCGATGGGGGGCGTGGTGCTCGTGATCGTGCTTGCGGTGATGCTGCCGATCATCGAACTGAACAACCTCGTGCAGTAGCAGCAGCCGTAGCGCGAGGAAGGAAAAGAAAGGATTTGCGCGGCGTGCCGTATCAGCCGCGCAACCGCTTCAAGTTTCAGCGCACGTAAATGGTGGGACCGCTGGAATTGGCGGGCAGGAAGATTTCCGAGTGGGCGCCGTTGCGGTCGATGATGATCGAGCGGGCGCGAACTTCGGAGAGCCTCGTGCCTTGCATCAGCGTGCTGCCGAGCGACACCGCGTGCGGCGGCTCGCCACCGACGCTGACGATCGCCGCGGCGCCTTCGCTCAACGCGAGGATGCCGAACAGATGGATGTCCTGATTGACGTTGCGCGCGAGCTGTCCGCCGAACAGCGTCGCGGCCTGGTCGGTCGAGACCTGCGCGTGTGCGGCGGCAGCCGGTAGCGGCGCGCCGGACATCGTGGTGAGCGTGATGACCCAGTAGGTGAGCGTCGCGCAGAAAGCGGCGAACAGCGCGAGCGACAGGAGGCGGATTTGGATGGCGTTCATGCGCACATTGTACGGACTATTGTGAATATTGCGGTGGGTTGAAAGCCTTCAACTGCATGACATTAAAATGACCGGCCCGGCGTGTTCAATCTGACAACCCGAGCCGAAAATTTCACCTGAAAAGAGGTAGCAAGCTATGCAACTGTCGACCATTCGCCGCGCTGACAACGCGGGTTCACGCGGCCGTCGTCAACGCGGGTTCACGCTGATCGAAATCATGGTCGTGATCGCGATTCTCGGCATTCTCGCCGCGCTGATCGTGCCGAAGATCATGAGCCGTCCGGACGAAGCGCGGCGCGTCGCCGCGAAGCAGGACATCGGCACCGTGATGCAGGCGTTGAAACTCTATCGCCTCGACAACGGCCGCTATCCGACCCAGGAACAGGGCCTGCGCGCGCTGATCGAAAAACCGTCCACCGACCCGGTGCCGAACAACTGGAAGGACGGCGGCTATCTCGAGCGTCTGCCGAACGATCCGTGGGGCAACGCGTATCAGTATCTGAATCCGGGCGTGCACGGTGAGATCGATGTGTTCAGCTACGGCGCCGATGGCAAACCGGGCGGCGAAGGCAACGATGCCGACGTCGGGTCCTGGCAATAAGCACGCTTAACAGAGCATCCCGTCAGGCTCGATGATGTTCACGCACGCGCCCTCGTTGCCACTGGGTTGGCCGCTGGTTTCACCAGGCGCCCTGCCCGCCGCGCCGCAATTTGCGTGGCCCGACGAAGCGTGCGTGCTTCACCGATGCATTGCTGTTTGAATATTCGTTGATCGTCGATGGCCGGCACTATGCGCACGTCCGCTTGCAAGTCCCGCGTGGACACTCCGTGTACGGCTTCACGGCCGCGCTCCCGGCAACGCCGCGGCCGCGCGGCTGGCTTCACGCTGCTCGAAATGATGGTCGTGCTCGTGATCGCGGGTCTGCTCGTGTCGCTGACCGCGCTGACGATGACCCGCAATCCGCGCACCGATCTGAACGAAGAAGCGCAGCGTCTCGCGCTGCTGTTCGAATCGGCTGGCGACGAAGCGCAGGTGCGGGCGCGGCCGATCGCGTGGCAGCCGTTCGAAGGCGGCTTCCGTTTCGATCAGCGCACCCAGGACGGCTGGCGTCCGTTGCGTGACGATCTGCTCGGGCCGCGTAAGTGGGAAGGCGGCGTGACCAGTGTCGCGATCAGTTTCCCGGGTTCGGATTCGCACGCCGATCGCATCGTGTTCGGTACCGAGGCGATCGACGTGCCGGTGCAGGTCACGCTGTTTTCGGCGGCCGGACAGGCGACGATCGTCAGTACCGGCAATGGCCGCTACGAGGTGCGCTGACATGCGGATGCGACGTTATGGCAGGCCCGCCCATGCCTTTTCTCTTTGCAACACGCGCGCTATCGCGTGCCGCAACCAGCGCGGCTTCACGATGATCGAGGTGCTGGTCGCGCTCGCCATCATCGCGGTGGCGCTTGCCGCGTCGCTGCGCGCGGTCGGCAGTCTGGCGAGCGGCGAAGCGGATCTGCACCGGCGTCTGCTCGCCGGCTGGAGCGCGGACAACGCGCTCGCGGACCTGCATCTGAAGCATGCATGGCCGGACATCGGCTCGACGAGCTTCGATTGCTCGCAAGGCAATCTGCAACTGCGCTGTACCGAGCATGTGACGGCGACGCCGAATCCGGTGTTTCGCCGTGTCGAAGTGATGGTGACGATGCCCGGCCAGTCCGGCAATCTCGCCCAGATGGTCACGGTGGTCGCGAATGAAATCAACCGCTCGCTGTGAGCGCCGCCGCCGTTACGGCGCGCGCGGCTTCACGCTGATCGAACTGCTGGTCGCGATCGCGATCCTCGCGGTGATCGCGGTGCTGTCGTGGCGCGGGCTCGATCAGATCATCCGTGCCCGCTCGACGATCACGAACGCGATGGAAGACGAGCGGGTGTTCGCCCAGCTGTTCGACCAGATGCGCATCGACGCGCGCCAGGCCGCCAGCGACGACGAAGCCAGCCAGGCCGCGGTCTCGGTCTCCGGCAACACGCTGCAGATCGTGCGGCACATGGTGCTGCCGGGCACCGCGCCGCGTCTGCAGGTGGTGCGCTATCAGATCTCGAACGGCCGCGTGGTGCGCTATGCGTCGCCGCCGATCGGCAACGTCGGCGACTTGCGGCGCGCGTTGCACGGCAGCGACGAAGATTGGACCGCGGTGCCGCTGATGGGCGGCGTCGGCTCGATCTCGGCGCGCATGTATGTGCCGAAGCTCGGCTGGACCATCCAGATGAACGACGTGCAAACCGCGATGAACCAGGCCGTCAACAATCTGAAGGTGCCGCAACTCGGCAACGCGCCGATGCCGCGCTCGGTGACGGGGCTCCAGGTCAGCATCGGCGCGACATCGCTCGCAAAGCCGGTCACGCGCGTTTTTCTGGTCGGAGAATGACATGACGTTCTCCTCGTCGTTGCCGAAGAAGTCCCCATCCGCTTCGCGCGCACGTGCACGCGAGCGAGGCGCCGCCATCATCAGCGCGCTGCTCGTCGTCGCGTTGTCGGCGATCCTCGTGTCCGGCATGTTGTGGCGCCAGCAGGTGCAGATCCGCCGCATCGAGAATCAGCGGCTGCTGTCCCAGGCGCAATGGGTCGCGCGCGGCGCGCTCGACTGGACCCGGCTGATCCTGCGCTCCGAAGGCGACACGTCGGCGGGCATCACGTATCTGGGCGGCTTGTGGGGCGTGCCGATCGCGAAAACGCGGCTGTCGGATTTTCTCGGCCAGATCGGCGAGGTGCGCGCTGAGCAAGGCGCGGCCACGTACCTGTCGGGCTCGATCGAGGACGCGCAGTCCAGATTCAATCTGCGCAATCTGGTCGCGAGTCCGGCGCCCGGCGTGACGCAAATCAGCGCCGAGCAGATGGCCGCGTATCAGCGCCTGCTGGTGTCGCTCGGCCTGAGCGGGCAGCTGGCCAAAGTGACCGCGCTGCACGTGCGCGCGGGGCTCTCACAATCGGCGACGCGCTTTCAGACCGGCACGTCGATCAGCAGCTCGCCGCACGTCGGCGGCGGCGGGATGACGGGCGGCAACTTCACGAACCAGCCCGGCATCGAGGACGGCGAGGACGACGTGGCGGTCGCGCCGCTCTTGATGACGGGCGTCGATTCGCTGCTCGACATTCCGGGCTACACACCGGAGATCGTCGCAAAGCTGCGGCCGTTCGTCACCGTGCTTCCGACCGTCACCGCGATCAACATGAACACCGCGTCGGCCGAAGTGATCGCGGCGGTGGTGCCGGGCATGACCGTGTCGCAGGCGCAGGCCTTGGTCGCGCGGCGCCAGACCGTGTTTTTCCGCAACGCCGGCGACGTGCAGCTCGCGCTGACCGCCGCCGGCGTGCAATCGGCGTCGATCGATCCGAATCAGTTCGACGTCAATTCGAGCTACTTTTTAGTCCACGGCAGTGTGCAGCACGAGCGCGCCGAAGTGGATCGCACGACACTCGTCTATCGCGATCCGCTGACTCACACTACGCGTATCGTGCGGGTACAAGACCAACTATGAATAACGCAATCCACAGAGAGAGTGGCCTTTGAGCACGCTGATCGTCCTATTGCCGCCGCGTGATCCGGCGGTGCCCTCGCAGGAGTGGCAACTGCCCGAGCTGCCGTTCGTGCTGCTCGACAAGGCCGAGCGCACGCAGCGCGCCGGGCGCTCGGCGCTCGCGCTGCTGCCGCGCGCGAACACGACGGTGCTGATGGTCGCCGCGCGCGACCTGCTGCTGATGCCCGCGACGCTGCCGCCGCTGCGCGGCCCGAAGCTGCGCCAGGCGCTGCCCAATATCGTCGAGGATCAACTGATCCAGGACCCGCAGACCTGTCATATCGCGGTCGATCCGCAGGGGCTTGGGGAAGGCCGGCACCTGCTCGCGATCATCGATCGCGGCTGGTTCCGTTTCATCTGCGAGGCGTTCACGGCGGCCGGTCATCGCAGCCTGCGCGCGGTGCCGGTCACGCGTTGCCTGCCGCCGGCGCCGGTGATCGAAGTCGCCGCGAACGTCGACGAAACCGCCGAGGCGCGCGAGCCGGTGATGGCTGGCGCGGCGAGCGTCGCGACGTCGCTGCCGGGCGTCGCGCCGGTGGTCGCGCCCGAAGCGCCGTCCATCGTGCCGATGGTGGCCGCGGTGCTCGGTGCGGTCGTGCAGACCGCGCCCGCGCTGCTGGTCGAAGGCGCGGTCGACAGCGGCGTGCCGCGCGTCGAACTGGCGATTGCGCGCGGCGTGCAGGGCGAGGGTCTCGCGGCCCCGGCCAATGCGGTGAACGCGACCCTCTCCGCACTGGCGGGAGCGGCGCCGGTGTCGCTGTACATGCTGACCGAAGTGCCGGGTAACGAGCCCAACCACCCCACGACGAGTCCCGCGCGGCTCGCCTCGCATATCCACGGCGCGAGTCCGCTGCCGTTCGAGCAGCTCGCTCGGCGCGCGCTCGAATGCCGCTTCGACCTGTGCCAGTTCGAATTCGCGTCGCAGCCGTGGCGCCTCGATCGCGCGACGCTGCGGCGTCTGCGTTTGCCGATCGTTCTCGCGGTCGCCGCGCTCGTCGTCGCGATCATCGGCGCGAACGTGCAGTGGCTGATGCTCGCGCGTCAGCGCGACGCGATCAACGCGCAGATGACGGAGCTGCTGCTCAACACGTTCCCGAAGACGACCGTCGTGCTCGACGCGCCCGATCAGATGGCGCGTCAGGTGCAACAGCTGCGCGTCGCGGCGGGCGAGCTGTCGCCGGAGGATTTCCTGTCGCTCGCCGACGGCCTCGCACGCTCGTTGCCGCCGCTGCCGGTCAACGGCATCGCCGCGCTCGACTATCACGAGCACCGCCTCGACGTGACCTTCAAACCCGCGATCAAGGTCGACCCCGACTTCGCCAAGCGCCTCGCGCGCAACGGCCTGACCGGCGCGATCGACAGCAGCACCGGCAAGTGGACCATCAGGAACGGACAATGAAAGCTGAACTCGCTCAAACATGGGCTGGCTTCTGGGACCAGCGCACCGATCGCGAAAAGGCGCTGCTGACGTGGGGCGGCGCCGCGCTCGCGGTGGCGATCGCGTGGTCGGTGCTATGGGCGCCCGCGCAGGAAGGCCGCGCGCATTTGCGTCAATCGCTGCCCAGCCTGCAGCGGCAGCTCGCGCAGATGACCGCGCAGGCGAACGAGGCGCGTTCGCTGTCGGCGGCTGCGCAAGGTGTCGCGCCGACCGGCGCGGCGCTGAAGGACGCGCTCTCCGCATCGCTCAGCGAGCATGGACTTGCCGCGACGCAGGTGCAGTTCGTCGGCAACGCAGTGCAGGTGCAGATGAAAAACGTCGCGTTTCCGGCCTGGACCGCGTGGGTCGATGACGTGCGAAAGCAGTTCAAGGTGCAGGTCTCCGAGGCGCATATCAGCGCGTTGAAAGACGACGGCCAGGTGGATCTGACGGTCGCGCTGCAACCGTCGAGCACGAAATAACGACGCGCCGCTCGCTACAGGATCTCGCATGAATTACTGGATGTGGCGCCTGCGTAGGGCGCTGCCGTGGCTGGTGGTCGCCGTTTTGTCGGTGGCCGCCGTGACGCTCGCGCTGCTGCCGGCCGCGTGGATTACGCCGCAGTTCGCGCGCCAAACGCACGGGCACGTCAATCTCGTCGACGCCGAGGGCTCGCTGTGGCACGGCTCGGCGACGCTGATGCTGGCCGCCGGCTCCGATATGAGCGCGGCGACGCTGCTGCCTGGGCGGATCGAGTGGCGCACCGCGTTCTGGCCGCTTTTCACCGGACGCGTGCGCATGGTCATGCGCCATAGCGAGGCAATGCCCGACCCGATCACGGTCGATGCGACGCCGCGCGGCGCAACCGTCACGCCGGGCGTGCTCGCGGTGCCGGCGTCGCTGCTCGCGGGCCTTGGCGCGCCATTCAACACGCTCGATCTGCAGGGCAATGTGCAGTTGTCGTGGACCGACTGGCGCAGCTTCAACGGCGAAGCGTTCGGCCAACTGACGATGACGCTCGACGACGTCAGCTCGCGTGTGTCGCTCGTGAAGCCGCTCGGGTCGTACCGGGTCAGGTTTCAGGCGCAGGGCAAGTCGTCGGCGCTCGATCTGAGTACGATCAAAGGACCGTTGACGCTGACCGGCAGCGGCACGATGTCGGCCGCATCGACGTCGTTTCGTGGCACGGCGAGCGCCGCGCCGGAACAGCATGACAACCTCGCCGGCCTGCTGAACCTGCTTGGCCGGCCGAGCGGGCCGGATACGGTGGCGCTGACGTTCATGCACTGAGGTGCGCTTCGCGCGCGTAGCGGGATGAAAAAAGAGGCATGGCCGCGAATCGCGGTCATGCCTCTTCTATATTGCGATTCCGCTGCGCGGCGGGCGCAGCGGGCAATTATTTGCTTTGCACCCGCGCTGGCGGCGCATTGCCCTGTGCGATGGACGCCGCGCCGACTGCCGCTGCCGCAGCCGCCGGAGCCGATGCCGGCAGCGGCGCGGGCGCCGCGACATCGCCGGTCTCGCGATTCATCTGCGACGCATCCCAGCCGCCGCCGAGCGCCTTCACGAGCCCCACCGACGACACCATCCGCTGCCCGGCGATATTCTCGAGCTTCTGTTCGGCCGTGAACGCCGTGGTCTGCGCGGTCAGCACGTTGACGAAGCCGACCGTACCCGCCTTGTACTCGTTCGTCACGATGGCGAGCGCCTGGCGCGCGGAGTCGACCGCCTGCCGCTGCACGACGATTTCCTGCTCGAGGATGCGCAGCGACGCAAGGTTGTCCTCGACGTCCTGGAACGCGGCGAGCACCGTCTGCCGATAAGTCGCGACATCCGCGTCATAGGTGGCGCGCGCGGCCTCGGTTTGGGCCTTGCGCAGGCCGGCGTCGAAGATCGTCCCGGCCAGTTGCGGGCCGAGCGTCCAGAAGCGCGACGGCAACGTCAACAATTGCGAGAACACCGAGTTCTCGAAGCCTCCGGTCGCCGACAGCGTGAGCGACGGGAAGAACGCGGCGATCGCCACGCCGATCTGCTCGTTGGCCGCCGCGGCCTTGCGTTCCGCCGATGCGATATCCGGCCTGCGTTCGAGCAGCGCGGACGGCATCTGCGCGGGCACGGCGGGCGGCGTCGCGGTGAGCGGCATCGGCGGCAGCGAGAACATCGACGCGGGCACGCCGATCAGCACCGCGATCGCGTGCTCGTCCTGCGCGCGCTGGATGCCGTTCTCGATCGCGGCGGCCTGCGCCGATTGCAGCTGCGTTTGCGCCTGGATCACGTCTGAGCGCGCGGCGACGCCGGCCGCGTACTGATTCTGCGTGAGCTGCAGTGAGCGCTGATAGGCGAGAACGGTGTCGTCGAGCAGCTTCTGCGTGGAGTCGAGCGCGCGCAGCAGGAAGTAGGTCTGCGCGAGCGTTGCCTGAGCGGACAGGCGCGCGTTTGCGAGTTCGGCGGCCGCGCCCTGCTGGCCGGCTTTCTGTGCGTTGACCGAGCGCGTGACCGAGCCCCACAGGTCCGGCTCCCAGCTCGCCGTCATCTGGACGTTGAAGCTGTTATTGATGCCTTCGCGACTCGTCGCCGTCGTCGCATTGCCGCCGGTTTGCGCGCCGTTGCCCGAGCGGGTCGCGCCCGCCGACGCACCGATGGTCGGGAAGTACGCGGCCCGCGCTTCGCCGACGAGCGCGCGCGCCTGCCGGTAGTTCGCGGCAAATTGCGCGATGGTCTGGTTCGCTGCGTTGAGCTTGTCTTCGAGTTCGTTGAGCTTCGGGTCTTCGTAGATCGCCCACCAGTCGCCGCGGTCGTGTTGATCGGCGGGCTCGGCAACCTTCCAGCCGGGCGCGGCCTCCTTGAACGACGCGGGGATCTCGGTGGCCGGCCGCTGATAGTTCGGGCCGACCGCGCAGGCGGCGACGAGTGCCGCGCAGGCCGCGCTGACGGCAAGGGACAGGACGCGCGGCGCAAATGCCCGCGCGCGCGAGATTCGAACAGACTGCATGCAATGAATTCCTTCTGGCCGCCGCGGTATGGCAGGGAACGGCGCCACCGGCCGGGCGAGATCGTGGTCTGCCGGAATGTTAGCGTATGGGCCCGCGCGAGCGCGGGAAACCGAAAGCTGAAAGGTTAATGCGAGGCGGTGCGCAGGTGTGTTACTTGCGGTGACGCGATGGTTACGCGTTGTTACCGGCGGAGCGAGGAGCAGCGGGTTTGCGGTGTTTGAAATGGCGAGAAAGGCGCGGCGAATCGGTACCCCTTCAGAGCCTCGTTTCCGTTGATTGGGTCTGCTGGCGTTGACGCTGACGCTGACACGCGAGCCTGCCAGCCGCGGCCCGGCACGACGCACCACCGGATGCGAGGCAAGCGTTGCCGCTGTTGGCTGTCGCGGCGACGACGTTTTCCGTCTCAATCGCGAAGTTTTCCTTCGGCAATACGATTTCGCTGGATTCCACGATTACGGCGTTGTCCTTCTTCGCCCGCTTCGTTTCCCGTCGATGCTCGGCCCAAGCGAGCAGCGCGACGCCCACCGACCCGCCCGGCAGCACGAACAATCCCGCGAATAGCGCGAGCTTCCACCAGCGGTGCCGGCCCTGGAAGCTATGGAGTGCGGAATCGGTCAGTGAGCGGCTGAGGCCGCCAAGCGTGTTTTTGAGGTACAGCATCGGGGTAATCCTTTGGCGCGCGTCGCGAGGCGGGCGGCGTGCGGTCGATCGGTCAGAACATGGTCTCGAATGGCGCAGGACGCGCGAAACTCATTGCCTGTCATAATATTGACCATGCAAGCAAATTTCAAGTTACTGTGCGGCGCAAAAGATGCGACTGTTGTTTTTAGGTCGGCTCGTTGCGCACCGCAAAATGTGATTTGACTTGTCTGCTTAGGCAGCTAAACTTCGTCTTGCGTGGATGTTTCGGATACCCCATGGTTGATGGCCCCTACAAAGCGGACGAAGTCGAGCTCACGAGCAGTCTTGGCTACTACCTGACGAAAGCGCGCAATGTGCTGGTCGAGCGCACGGACCGTGCGGTCAAGCCGCTCGGACTCACCGCGCAGCAGATCGGCGTGATTCTGATGCTGTCGTCGCGACGCGCGAGTACGCCTTTCGAGCTGTCGCGCGCGATGTCGTACGACAGCGGCTCGATGACGCGACTGCTCGATCGCCTGGAAAAGAAAGGCTTCGTCGTGCGCACGCGCAGCAACGACGACCGACGCATGGTGAAACTGGAGCTGACACCGCAAGGCCACGAGGCCGCGCGGCAACTGCCGAACCTCGGCGCGACCGTGCTGAACGACCAACTGCGCGGCTTTACCGCCGAGGAGCACGCGACGCTGATTCATCTGCTCGCCCGTTTCATCGCAAATGGTCCCGAGGGGGAAGCCGACGTGGGTTGCGGACCGGTGTCACCGCCGGACGAGCCGCGGCGATGAGCCGAAGCGTGCGTCGAGGCGCGATCGTCGTCGGAGGGTGGCGGCGCTTCATCACGAAGTACTAGCAAGACAATCACAAGGCGCCTTTCCAAGGCGCCATTGTCATCGGATATCTGTCTGGGCAGAGAGTGATGCGGCATGTAAGCATCATGTCTGAAACGCCCGATAAAGCTGCCACGACAAGCTTTTGCCGCCTGAGGAGAACCAAAACTATGGATGCCACGGCTTCCAACGCCGCGCTGCCCGCAGCCGAACCCGCTCCGCTCAAAGGCGGCACGCTCGCGCTGCTGACCGTCGGGCTTGCGCTCGGCACCTTCATGGAGGTGCTCGACACCTCGATTGCGAACGTCGCAGTGCCGACCATTTCCGGCAGTCTCGGCGTCGCGGCCAGTCAGGGCACCTGGGTGATCTCGTCGTACTCGGTCGCCTCGGCGATTGCCGTGCCGCTGACCGGCTGGCTCGCGCGACGCGTCGGCGAGGTACGGCTCTTCACACTGTCGGTGCTGCTGTTCACGATCGCGTCGGCGGCCTGCGGTTTCGCGCATAACTTCGAATCGCTGATCGCATTCCGGCTCGCGCAAGGGCTCGTGTCCGGGCCGATGGTGCCGCTGTCGCAGACGATTCTGATGCGCTCCTACCCCCCCGCGAAGCGCGGCCTCGCGCTCGGCTTATGGGCGATGACGGTGATCTGCGCGCCGATCTTCGGCCCGGTGATGGGCGGCTATATCACCGATAACTTCACGTGGCCGTGGATCTTCTACATCAACGTTCCGATCGGCCTGTTCTCGGCGTTCTGCGCGTATCTGCTGCTGCGTGGCCGCGAAACGCAGACGACGCGCCAGCGCATCGACGTGGTGGGCCTCGTGCTGCTCGTGACCGGCGTGTCTTGCCTGCAGATGATGCTGGACCTCGGCAAGGACCGCGACTGGTTCAACTCGACGTTCATCGTCGCGCTCGCCGTGATAGCGCTCGTGTCGATTGCATTCCTGCTCGTGTGGGAGTTGACCGAGGAGGAGCCGATCGTCGACCTGTCGCTGTTCAAGGATCGCAATTTCGCGCTCGGCGTCGTGATCATTTCGTTCGGCTTCATGGCGTTCTTCGGTTCGGTGGTGATCTTTCCGCTATGGCTGCAAACGGTGATGGGCTACACGGCGGGCCTCGCGGGCCTCGCCACGGCACCCGTCGGACTGCTTGCGTTGTTTCTATCGCCGATGATCGGCAAGAACATGCATCGGCTGAATCTGCGCATGGTCGCGAGCTTCGCGTTCATCGTGTTCGCGATCGTGTCGTTCTGGAACTCGACGTTCACACTCGACGTGCCGTTCGGCCACGTGATCCTGCCGCGGCTCGTGCAGGGCATCGGCGTCGCGTGCTTCTTCGTGCCGATGACGACGATCACGCTGTCCAGCGTGCCCGACGAGCGTCTTGCGAGCGCGTCGGGTCTGTCGAACTTTTTCCGCACGTTGTCGGGCGCGATCGGCACTGCGATCAGCACGACGTTCTGGGAAAACGACACGATCTATCACCACGCGATGCTCGCCGATACGGTCAACACGTATTCGGCCAACACCAACGCCTATACGAATGCGCTCGCGGGCGCTGGGCTGTCCGGCGACAGTCTCACCGCGCAGTTGAACCAGGTGGTGACTAGCCAGGCGTACATGATGGCCACCAACGATTTTTTCCGCATCTCGTGCGCGGCGTTTATCGTGCTGGCCGTGCTCGTGTGGATCACCAAGCCACGCAAGGGCAGCGGGCCCTCGTTAGGACACTGAAGCAAACACGCGGCAGCGGCGAATGCATCGCCGCTGCCGCCACAGCTTCAGCTATTGCGACATCGCCTCGCCATTCGGCAGCCTGATGGTCTTTCCGGGCATCGTCTCCGGATGCGTCGCATCGGGCGCGTTCTGCGATGGCGTCGCACTGCCTTGCGGCGCGCTGTCGGCTGTGCCCGTGGTGCGTCTCACATACTGCTTGAAATCAGCACCGGCTTCCCACGGATTCGGCTTGCAGCCGAGCGAGCTGTCGCAGTGCGCGGAAAAGCCGATCGTAACGGTGCCATCGGGTTCCGAGGCGCGCGTGATCTGAAACGCGAGAGCCCGCTTGCCACCGTCGGGACCGGCGGTCTGGATCAGCGAGTCGTTTGCGGTCTCGATCTTGTACTTCGAATGACTCGCGACCCACGATTGCGCCCGTTGCCACCAGAGGTCGCATTCGGCCTTGTTCGAACACGTCAATGGCTTGGTCGCGATCTGCATGACGTCCGGATTGACCTGACCCTGCGTTGAGCATCCCGTAGTCGCTAGGAGACACAGTGCGGCCAACAGAGCTTTGTTCTTCACGTCGATACCTCCCCCTGTGGAGCCTGTCATATTATTTTGGACCACCCCATCGAAGCGGTGTTTCACCCAGATCAGAGAATCGCGACGGCGCGTGGAGAATTTGCCGATTGCGCGCGCTCGACGAGAGCAATCCGTAGAGCTTACTTGCGGTTTCGCACGACAAAAAAAAGCGGCCACGTGGGCCGCTTGATCACTTCTCGAGTTGTTGTTGTCCGAGCGCTCAGACACTGAAGCGATTGAGCGTATAGGCCCGATACGCGGCGACGAACGCGTCGAACGAACCAACCTCCTCGCGTTCGAGCTTCGCCTGTTCGTCGAGCGATTGCGCCGCGAGGTCCGCAAACGCCTTGGACTGCTCGGCATCGAGCGGACGCGCGCGGAAGTACGCGGCGTGCGCTTCGCTTTGCGCGAGGCCGAACGCGAGAAAGCTCTGCTGCTGGTCACGCATCATTTGCAGCACGCGCGCCGATGGCGTCAGCGATACGTCCGCGAGCTTCGCGCGTTGCGCGGCGACCGCGCGCGCGTGTTCGTCGCCGCCCCTCAAGCCGTCGAGCACGGCCGCCGCGGCGTCGATTTTCACGAGCAGTTCGTCGGCCCATTCGGTCATCGCGACCGGCTTGCCGTCGCGAACCAGTTCGAGGCCTGGCTTGCGGCCTTCCATCGTCACGCGGCTGAAGTTCTGATTCGCTTCGGTGTAGGCGGGCGGAGGCAATGGCGCGCTGTCGTCGAGAGCGCACACGAGCAGGTACGCGTCGAGAAAGCGCGATGTTTCGAGCGAAATGCCGGTCGGCTCGAACGGATCGATATCCATGCAACGCACTTCGACGTATTGCACGCCGCGCACGGCGAGCGCATGGAGCGGCCGCTCACCCGGATACGTGACGCGCTTCGGACGGATCGTCGAATAGAACTCGTTTTCGATCTGCAGCACGTTGGTGTTGATCTGCACCCACTCGCCGTCGCGTTGCGTACCGATTTGCTCGTAGGCGGGATACGGCTGGCTCACGGCTTTCGCGAGCGCGTCGAGATAGCCGGGCAGCGTGTCGTAGTCGGCGTGCAGCGCGGCTTGCGCGGTCGTATTCGAATAGCCGAGATCGCTCATGCGCAGGCTCGTCGCGTACGGGCGATACAGCGTGTCGGCGTCGAACGCGTCGAGCGTGTGTTTGCGATCGCGGAGGAATCGACGATCGAGCGCCGGCGACGCGCCGAACAGATACATCAGCAGCCAGTTCGTGCGGCGGAAATTGCGGATCAGCGCGAGGTAGCGGTCGGACTGGAAGTCGACGGCGTTCGCGGTGGATTGCTGATCGGCGTGCAGCAGGCGCCACACTTCTTCGTTCAGCGAATAGTTGTAGTGGATGCCCGCGATGCACTGCATCGTGCGGCCATAGCGCAGCGCGAGGCCGACCCGGTACACGTACTTCAGCTTGCCGATGTTCGACGTGCCGTAGTGCGCGATCGGAATGCCGTCGTCGGTGGCGGGCAACAGCCCCGGCATCGAGTTGTTCCACAGGATCTCGTCGCCGAGCTCCGCGTAGACGAAACGATGCAGCACGTCGAGCTGCGCGAGCGTTTCGGCGGCGTCCTGCTCGGCCGGCGTGATCAGCTCGAGCAGCGCCTCGGAGTAGTCGGTCGTCAGCGACGGATGCGTGAGCGCCGAGCCGAGCGCGCGCGGATGCGGCGTCATCGCGAGCTGGCCGTCGCGCGTTACGCGCAGGCTTTCCCTTTCGATGCCGCGCAGGCCGCGTATCAGCGCATCGCGCTGCGGGCTCGAGTCGAGCACGGACAGGCGGTGCGAAAGCACGTCGGTCGTGCCGGATGGTGTGGTGTTTGGCATTGATGCAGGTCGGGCGTTGCCGGTCGCCGTGTATCGCCAGACGATTCACAGGCGATACAGCGGCTGACAACGTTCGGCGGAATTTTCAGTAGCGGGCACTTTAACATCTCGCCAGAACGGCTGCTTGCGGCCGCTTCGGCGGGGTTGAGCGCGCATGGCGGGGTCGCGCTGAACTGCGCCATCGCCATCAGCGCGTCGTGACGACGCTCAGCTCAATTCACCCGCCGCGCGCCGCGCCCGCCCGATCCGCTACCTCGTTCCACAGATGCATCGCGGCATACGCGCGATACGGCCGCCACGCGTCGCTGCGGCTGCGCTGCTGTGCAGGCCGTATCAGCGAAGGATCGCGCGCACAGATCGATTGCATCAGCACGAGATCCGACGCGGGCCATGCATCGGGGTCGCGCCATGCGCGCATCGCGACGTATTCGACGGTCCATGGGCCGATGCCCGCGAGCGCGAGCAACGCAGCGCGCAGGCTCGCGGCGTCGACGGTGTCGCTGCTGTCGAGCGGGACGTCGCCGCTCGCGACCGCGCGCGCAAAGCCCTGTAACGCGGCGACGCGTTTGCCGGGCATGCCGATCTGCGCGAGATCGACTTCGGCGAGCGCGGCCGGCGTCGGAAAACGCCACGCGGTGTCCTGATGCGGATGGCCGTCGATGCGTTGGCCCGCGCGCTGCACGAGCCGTCCGATGATGGTCGTCGCGGCCTTCACGCTGACCTGCTGACCGACGATCGCACGCACCACCAGTTCGAAGCCCGACCATGCGCCCGGCACCCGCAGGCCAGGCACCGCGGCGACGAGTGGCGCGAGCCACGGGTCCGCGGCGAGTCCGGCGGCGATCTTCTTCGGATCGGCGCGCAGATCGAACATCTTCGCGATCGGCGCGGCGAGTGCATCGGCATGCCGGCTCGCCGGCCCTTCGATGCTCGCGACGATGCAGCGCTTGCGCGGATGCAGCCGCACGCTGAGTGTGCCGCTGTCGCCGTTCCAGTCGATCGCGCGACGATACGCGCCGTCCTCGACGGCTTCGACGCCAGGCGTCGCGCGGCCGCTGAAAAAACGCAGCAGCCGCGGCCAGTCGAACGGTGCCTTGAACGGTAATTCCAGAGTTGCGACGTCGGTAAGCGTGCTCAAGCGGCGTGATCCAGGTTGGAGTGGCGGGAATCGCCATCGGGGCGGCTTGCGCGGCGGCGCGGCGCGTCGCCGGCTGAAGCGCCGCCTGCGTGCTGCGCCTCATTGTCGAGCAACGCGGCCTTGCGCGGCAGCCCCCAGCGATAGCCGGCGAGCGCCCCGCCCTTCTGCACGACGCGATGGCAAGGAATCGCGAGCGCGACCGGATTGGTCGCGCATGCGCTCGCGACGGCGCGCACCGCGCGCGGCGAACCGACCGCCTCGGCGATCTGCGAGTAGCTGCGCGTTTCGCCGTACGGGATGCGTCGCAAAGCATCCCACACGCGCTGCTTGAACGCGGTCGACGCGATGTCGAGCGGCAGGTCGAAGTCCTGGCGCGTGCCGCGCAGATACGCATCGATCTGCGCGATGAACGGAGCTAGGCGCCCAGCGTCTTCGCGCAGCTCGGCGTTCGAGAACTCGCCGCGCAATTCGTCGATCAGCAGCGCGGTGTCGTCGCCGAAACCGATCTTGCAGATGCCCTTATCGGTCGCCGCGACCAGCACGAAGCCGAGCGAGGTCGGCGCGCTCGCATAGCGCACCGTGAGCCCGGCGCCCTTGCGCCGGTAAGCGGAGGGCGCCATGCCGAGCTCGGCCGGCGCGCTGTCGTACATGCGCGACGGCGAGCCGAAACCGGCGTCGAGTGTCGCTCGCGTGACATCGGCGCCGCCCTGTAGCGCGTCGCGCAGCGCGGCGCCGCGCAGCGCGGCCTGGTACTGACGCGGCGACACGCCGACGACGCGCTTGAACAGGCGCTGCAAATGAAACGGGCTCACGTGCACGGCGTCGCTCAGCTGCACGAGCGTGAGGCGCTGCTGCGGATCGGCGTCGAGCGCCGCGCAGGCCCTCGCGACGATGTCAAGCTCGCGTGGCAGGCCGCCCGGCTGGCACCGCTTGCAATCGCGGAAGCCCGCGGCGCGCGCGGCGGCGGCATCGGTGAAGAAGGCGACGTTTTCGCGGCGCGGCTGGCGCGACGCGCACGACGGCCGGCAGAACACGCCGGTCGTCCTGACCGCGTAGAAGAATGCGCCGTCGGCATCGGGGTCGCGGTGGGTGACGGCGTCCCAGCGCTCGTCGTCGGTGTGCCACTGGGTGGCGTCGACGTCCGCGGTGGTGCGCATGGGGGTGGAATGGCGAGTGGTGGCGTTCATGATGTCCGGGGGCCCGGATGGGCAGTCAGTGTCGATGCTCATCAATCTAGGCCTGTTCGCTACACAGTACGCGCCGGTTCTTGCTCTGTCATTCGGCCGCGCTTGTCCTTACCCGTGGTGGGGTCAAAACCCCCGGCAAACCGTGGTCCGAAACGCCGCGGAACGCTCGGCGGCCGGGCGTTTTGCCTCAAATCGCGACAATTTTGCACGATATCGGGTTTTCCCTTAAAAAGGTATTGCGTCGCACCAAGCCGATGTGTATATTAGTACCTGTCTCCTCCATGTCTCCTCCTGATATGGATTCAGCCCGCTCCACTTGAGCGGGCTTTTTTTTGCCCGCCGATCCGCCCCCCGCCCTTTCTCCTACACTTCCTAATCGGTTCTCCGAACTAGCGAAAGGGCGTTCAACATGAAAATCCACATTCGCGAGATCGACCACGTCGTGATCCGGGCGACGCACGTCGAGACTCTCGCGCGCTTTTACTGCGACGTACTCGGTTGCAGCGTTGAAAAGGAGCAGCGCGAACTCGGCCTCACCCAGCTGCGCGCGGGCCGATCGCTGATCGATCTGCTGCAGGTCGGCGCTAAGCTCGATCGCGCGGAAAACGGTGAGGCGGGCACCGGGCGCAACATGGATCACCTGTGTCTGCGCGTCGAGTCGTTCGACGCCGACGCGCTGAAGGCGCATCTGAGCGCGCATGGCGCGCGGCTCGGCGAACAGGGGGTGCGTTATGGCGCGGACGGGTTTGGACCGTCGCTGTATCTGTTCGACCCGGAGGGCAACATGGTCGAACTGAAGGGGCCGCCGGAGGCGGCGCGAATCACGTCGCTCTGAAGGCGAAAACGAAACTGCGCAAAAACCGGTTCAGACCGGTTCCATCACGCGTCGGCGGGCGCTTTCAGTACGGTCCAGTCGATCTTCACCGCGTCGGCTTCGGCACTGCCGAGCCAGCCTTCGCCGTCCTGCACCGTGCATTGCAGCCGCATCGTGCGCTCGGCGAGTGAGCCGAGCGATGCCGCGACGTCCTCGCCGAGCGTCCAGACCGTCACGTTGCGCAGGCGCTCGACCTTGTTGCGCACGCCCTGCCACCAGATTTCCGAGGTCCGCCCGCCATACGCGATCACGATCACCTGATTGGCACGGCCGCTCGCCTTCGCGATGCGGCGCTCGTCGGGCTGGCCGACCTCAATCCAGGTGTCGATCGCGCCGGTCAGATCCTTCGCCCACAGATCCGGCTCGTCGACATCCGACAAACCTTTGCAAAACTCCAGCCGCTCATGTGCGAACAGCGCGAACGCGGCGACGCGGACCATCATCCGTTCGTCGGTTTCCGAGGGGTGACGGGCGATCGTCAGTGAATGGTCGGCGTAATAGTGCCGGTCCATGTCCGCGATCTGCAATTCAGCCTTGTATATCGTCGATTTGAGAGCCATGCCGTTGCTAAACCAGGCGCTCGCTCCACCGGAGCGCAGCGAAAATGAATCGTCGACGGCGCGTTGCCGTTTCTTGTGTTTGCTGTACATCGTCTGTTCCTCCCGCGCCGTCGGCCGGTGCCTATGACACGGAAGGAAGCATTTAGCGGGCCACTACCGGTTCCATGGCGGTGCCGTACACGTCGCGAGCCGCCTCCCGCAGCGCCTCGAGCACGAGGGCGGCCGCCGGAGACAACAGATGCGACTGGCGCGTGATGATACCGAATGTGTCCATCCTGCACGGTAAATCGATCGGTACGCGTTTCAATACCCCGTACTGTTGGTACTGACGCGCCACTTCATCGGGCAATACAGCTAACATGTCGCTTTGCAGCAGCAGGCTCGAAATCGCGAGGAAGTTATTCGTATTGACGACGTTCTGCGGCGGATTCAGGCCAATCTGCGAAAACATCAGATCGAAGCGGTGGCGCAGCACGCTGCCCGGCGGATGCAGCACCCACGCCGCGTTGACGA
This sequence comes from Paraburkholderia sp. BR10954, assembly GCF_040965775.1. NCBI lineage: Bacteria > Pseudomonadati > Pseudomonadota > Betaproteobacteria > Burkholderiales > Burkholderiaceae > Paraburkholderia > Paraburkholderia sp. BR10954. Next base: position 176,239 of record NZ_JBFRCK010000012.1, on the reverse strand, counting down.
TACCGCGCAGCGTCAATCCCGTTTCGTTCTCGAGCGGATGGCCAGGACGGGCGACCACGCACAGCGGTTCGTCGGCGAGCGGTTCGTAGCGCACGTCGGTCTTGAACTGATTCTGCCGTTCGAGCACGCGGCCGATCATGATGTCGAGATCGCCTTCGGCGAGCCGCGGCAGCATCACGTCGGAGGTCTCGACCTCGGTCCAGATCTGCAACTGCGGATAACGCTCCTTCACGCTCGCGATCGCGCGCGGCACCATCGTCGCGGCAGCCGCGGCGATCACGCCGATGCGCACCTGACCCGCGAGCCCCGAGCGCAGCGCCGAGATTTCGTCGTGCGCCTGGCTCAGGTTCGACAGCACCATGCGCGCGTGGCGGATCATCACCTCGCCGTACAGCGTCGCGTGCATACCGTGCGGCGTGCGGTCGAACAGGCTCACGCGGAGCATGTCCTCCAGTTCTTTCAACAGGCGCGACGCGGCCGGCTGCGTCATGCCGAGCACGTCAGCCGCGCGGCGCACGTTGCCCTCCTCCTCCATCGCGGCAAGCAGCAACAACTGGCGCGTCTTCAGGCGCGCGCGCACGAACCAGTTCGAATAGCTACGCGTCATCGCAGGGGTCTCCAGGTTTTTATGGGCGATGTTTGTACGTTCTGCTTTGAAGTTCCCATGATGCCATATCGAAACTGATATCGGAGAAGCCTAAAAAGGGATTGGAAAGTTATTGGGACGACTCATACCATTCGTGGACTTTTGTGAACTTCCGGTGCGCCTTTTCCGCCGATGAACCGCGATCCGCTCGTCCCCCTCGTTACCAGCCCGTTTCGCCATTACATCAATGGCGGATGGGAGACGGGTGCGACCGCGGGCGTGTCGCTCAATCCGTCGGATCTCGACGAACCGGTCGGCGAATACGTGCGGGCCGACGTGCGGCAGACCGACAGCGCAATCGAGGCGGCGCACGCGGCGTTTCGCGACTGGTCGCTTGCCTCCGCGCAGCGCCGCGCCGACGCGCTCGATGCGATCGGCAGCGAAATGCTCGCGCGCCGCGAGGAACTGGCGCGTCTCCTCGCGCGTGAAGTCGGCAAGGTGCTGCCCGAGGCGCTCGCCGAAGCGACGCGCGCGGGGCAACTGTTCAAGCTGTTCGCCGCCGAGGCGCTGCGCGCGTTCGCCGAACCGCTCGCGTCCGCGCGTGCCGGCGTCGAAATCGACGTGACGCGCGAGCCGCTCGGGGTGGTCGGCGTCATCGCACCGTGGAGCGCGCCGCTCGCGATCGCCGCGGCGAAGATCGGTGCCGCGCTCGCGCATGGCAACTGCGTCGTGTACAAGCCGGCCGAATCGGTGCCGGCCTGCGCGGCGGCGCTGGCGTCGATCGTCAGTCGCGCGGGCTTGCCGGCCGGCGTGTTCAACCTCGTGATGGGTAGCGGCCGCAAAGTCGGTGCGCGAATCGTCGCGCATCCGCTTGTCGCCGCGATCAGCTTCACCGGTTCGTCCGATACCGGCACACGTGTGCTACAGGCCGCCGCGACGCGCCAGGCACGCGTGCAGCTCGAGATGGGCGGCAAGAATCCGTTCGTCGTGCTGGCCGACGCCAATCTCGACGGCGCGGTCGATGCCGCGCTGACCGGCGCCTTCAGCGCGACGGGCCAACGCAGCACCGCGGCCGCACGGCTGATCGTCGAGCGCGCAGTGTTCGCGCAGTTCGTCGACGCGTTGCAGGCGAAGCTCGCGAAACTCACCGTCGATCACGCGCTGAAGCACGGCACCGACATCGGCCCGGCGGCGAACGCCGCGCAGCTCGAACGCAATCTCGAATACGTGCGCATCGGGGAACAGGAAGGCGCGCAGTTGCTGCGCGGCGGTAGGCAGCTGCACCGCGCGACGCGCGGCTATTTTTTCGAGCCGGCGCTGTTTGTCGGCGAACCGGAGCATCGCATCGCGCGCGAAGAGATTTTCGGGCCGCTCGCGGTCGTGCTGCGTGCGGACGATTACGAACACGCGCTGCATCTCGCGAACGACACCACCTACGGATTGTGCGCCGGCATCTGCACGCGCTCGCTCGAACGCGCGCGGCATTTCCGCCGCCACGTGCAGAGCGGTCTCGTCACGATCAACCTGCCGACCACGGCCGTCGAACATCACGGACCCGGCGGCGGGCGCAAGGCGTCGGCCTATGGCACGAGCGATGCCGCGTTCTGGACCGCCGTGAAAACGGCGTACGTGGCGGGCTAGAACCGATGAGCCGCACCACGGTTTTCGCCGCGCCACTCACCGTGCGCCCCGCGCCACTAATCGCCCGGCTTGCCGAGCCCAGATCCACCCCGATCCGCGCGTCGGCTGGCGCCGCCCGCGTTACCCCGCTGCAACTACCACGACATCAATGCAGCTTTTCAACCTCAGGAGACAGTAGATGACCAGCAAGCTTCGCCGTTTGACTCTGACCGCGATCGCCGCCGCCGCCCTCGCCGCGCCGTTTGCCGCGCAACTGTCCGCGCATGCGGACGAGCCGCTCAAAGTCGGCTTCCTCGTGAAGATGCCGGAACAGGCGTGGTTCATCAACGAACAGAAAGCCGCAACCGCGCTCGGCCAGAAGGACGGATTCTCGGTCGTCAACATCGGTACGCCCGACGGCGAAAAAGTGCTGGCCGCGATCGACAACCTCGGCGCGCAAGGCGCGAAGGGCTTCGTGATCTGCGCGCCCGACGTGCGTCTCGGACCGGCGATCCAGGCACGCGCGAAGCGCTACAACATGAAGTTCGTGACGGTCGACGACCAGCTGGTCGATTCGACCGGCAAGCCGCTTGCCAACGTGCCGCACCTCGGCATGTCCGCGTTCAAGATCGGCAATCAGGTCGGCACGGCGATCTCCGAGGAAATGAAGCGCCGCGGCTGGAAGCCCGAGGAAGTCGGCGCGCTGCGCATCACCGACTACGAACTGCCGACCGCGAAGCTGCGCACCGACGGCGCGACGCAGTCGCTGCTCGCCGGCGGCTTCAAGAAGGAAAACATCTTCGACGCTCCGCAGAAAACCACCGACGACGAAGGCGGCTTCAACGCGGTGTCGCCGGTGCTCGCGCAGCATCCGAACATCAAGAAGTGGGTGATCTTCGCGCTCAACGAGGAAAGCGTGCTCGGCGGCGTGCGCGCGACCGAACAGCTGCACATTCCGGGCACGGACGTGATCGGCGTCGGCATCAACGGCGCGGGCGAGGCGTTCGCCGAGTTCCAGAAGAAGGAACCGACGGGCTTCTACGGCACGATCGCGGTCAGCTCGACGAACCACGGCAAGGAGAGCACCGAAAACCTCGTCGAATGGATCAAGAACGGCAAGCAGCCGCCCGCCGATACGCAGACCACCGGCAAGCTGATGGTCCGCAGCAACTGGCAGGACGTGCGCAAGGAACTGGGTATTTAAGCGAAGTTCTCGCAGCAGACGGCGGGCCGCATCGCGCGTTGCGTTTAGCGTGAGCGTGGCCCGCTCTGGTTCCATCCGTTCGAGGTTTTTCCGATGACGTCCTTATTCACCGGGTCTCATGCCGGCGACGCGGCGCTTGCGCCCTCGCCTGCACCGACGCCCGCATCCGACGCTCCCTATCTCCAGCTCGAGGGGATCACCGTGCGCTTCCCGGGCGTGCTCGCGCTCGACCAGGTGTCGCTCGAAGTGCGCCGCGGCGAGGTGCACGGCCTGATGGGCGAAAACGGCGCCGGCAAGTCGACGCTGCTGAAGGTGCTGTCCGGCGTCAATCATCCCGTGTCGGGCACGCTGTCGCTCGATGGCGTCGAGCAGCAGTTCGCGACGACCAAGGCGGCAATCGCCGCGGGCATCGCGATCATCTATCAGGAGCTGCATCTGGTGCCGGAGCTGACCGTCGCCGAGAACCTGATGCTCGGCGCGCTCCCGAATCGCTTCGGGGTTCTGGACGAAAAGGCCCTGGTCGCGCGCGCGATGCGCGAGCTCGAACGGCTCGGCGAAAAGCTCGATCCGTCGCAGCAGGTCAAGCATCTGTCGATCGGTCAGCGGCAGATGATCGAAATCGGCAAAGCGCTAATGCGCGACGCGCGGGTGATCGCGTTCGACGAACCAACCAGCTCGCTGTCGTCGCGCGAAACCACGCAACTGTTCCGCATCATCCGCGCGCTGAAGGCCGAAGGCCGCGCGATCATTTACGTCACTCACCGGATGGATGAAGTCTACGAACTGTGCGATCGCGTCACCGTGTTTCGCGACGGCCGCCGCATCGACACCTTCGAGGCAGGCGCGGGACTCGATCGCGATCGGCTGATCAGCTGCATGGTGGGCCGCTCGATCACCGATGTGTACGGCTATCGCGCGCGCGAGCACGGCGACGTGCAGCTTCAGGTCGACGGTCTGATGGGGCCGGGCCTGCGCGAACCGACGTCGTTTTCGGCGCGCAAGGGCGAGATTGTCGGCTTTTTCGGGCTCGTCGGCGCGGGCCGCTCCGAGCTGATGAAGCTGATCTACGGCGCGGTCAAGCCGAGCGCCGGCGGGGTCGCGCTGAAGGGCAAGCGCGTGCAGTTCGCCACGCCGCGCGACGCGGTGCGCGCCGGTGTCGCACTGTGTCCCGAGGATCGCAAGCAGGAAGGCATCGTGTCGATCGCGTCGGTGTCGGACAACCTGAACATCAGCTGCCGCCGCCACTTCAGTCGCTTCAACGTGCTCAACGGCCGCAAGGAAGCGCAGACCACGCGTGAGTTCATCGGCAAGCTCGCGATCAAGACCCGCAACGGCGACACGCCGATCGGCACGCTGTCCGGCGGCAATCAGCAGAAGGTGATCCTCTCGCGCTGGCTCGCCGAAGAGATCGACGTGTTCCTGATGGACGAGCCGACGCGCGGCATCGACGTCGGGGCTCGCAGCGAGATTTACGGGCTGTTGTATGGGCTCGCCGAGGCGGGCCGCACGGTCATCGTCGTATCGAGCGATCTCGCCGAGGTGATCGGCGTGACCGATCGCGTGATCGTGATGAAGGAAGGCCGCATCGTCGGCGATCTGCCGAAGGCGCAAGCCACGCCGGATGCGCTGATCAAGCTGGCGTTGCCGCGCTGATCGGCCAACGGCTCTCGCCCTCAGACCTCTTATCGAATACCGCAACGAATACGGCATTGAATGGAACAGACATCATGAACATACCTTCCACCGATTCCTCGACCCCCGCCGTCGCCTCCGCCGGCTTGACCGCGCGTGCCGCGCGCACCTGGGACCTGATCAACAAATCCGGCATCGTGATGGTGTTCATCATCCTGTTCGCGGTGCTGTCGTTCACGGTCCCGGGCTTTCTGAGCTCGCGCAACATCCAGGGCTTGCTGCTGTCGGTCACGCTGATCGGCTCGATCTCAGTCACGATGATGTTCGTGCTCGCGCTCGGCGAGGTGGACCTGTCGGTCGCGTCGATCGTCGCGTTTTCCGGCGTGGTGGCTTCCGTGCTGATCACCGCGACACATAGCGTATTCATCGGGGTCGCGGCCGGCGTGCTCGCGGGCGGCGCGGTCGGGCTCGTCAACGGCACGCTGGTCGCGCGCTACAAGATCAACTCGCTGATCGTCACGCTCGCGATGATGGAGGTCGTTCGCGGCCTCGCCTACATCACGTCGAACGGCGACGCGGTGATGATCTCCGAGGAGCGCTTCTTCGATCTCGGCGGTGGCTCGTTCCTCGGCATTTCTTATCCGATCTGGAGCAACATCATCGGCTTCGTGCTGTTCGGCTTCCTGCTGAAAAAAACCGTGTTCGGCAAGAACGTGCTGGCCGTCGGCGGCAATAGCGAAGCGGCCGTGCTCGCGGGGCTGCCCGTCACGCGGATCAAGATCACCGTATTCGTGCTGCAAGGGCTCGTGACCGGCTTCGCAGGCGTGATGCTCGCGTCGCGCATGAGTCTCGGCGATCCGAAGACGTCCGTCGGGCTCGAACTCGGCGTGATTTCCGCTTGCGTGCTCGGCGGCGTGTCGCTGACGGGCGGTGTCGCGACGATCTCTGGCGTGCTGGTCGGCGTGCTGATCATGGGTTCGGTACAGGACGCGATGAGCCTGCTTAACGTGCCGACGTTCTATCAGTACCTGATCCGCGGCGGCATCCTGCTGCTTGCGGTGCTGTTCGACCAGTTCCGCCGCAGCAAGCGCGTGCACTGACGCGCCGCTGCACCTGGCCGGTTTCCTGCGCTTTGCGAGAAGGCGTACTGCCGATGCGGGTCGATAAAACCCGCATCGGCTTTTTTATTGCGCGTGAAGCTTGGCCTGTATGAAAAGTAATAAAAAAAACGGCTTGGCATCTGAATGCCCAAGCCGTCCTTTTTTAGCTCACGCGTTCACGGCTGCGACTTTAAAGCCGCAGTGGAGACGCGTGCGACCGTGTTCCGGCTTTTGCCGGAATACCGGTGTTGTACTTATTGCTTGATAAATCGGTCGTTCGCCCAGAGCCCCTCGGTGTCGCTATTGGCTGCATTCACGAACTCGACGTCGTGGCCGACCACGCGCACCACCCGGAAACTCGAGTCGGTCGGTGTCGATACGCATTGATATCCGGAGAAGAATTCCTGCATCTGCTGCTGTTCACCGGCTTGCGCATGGTGATCGACGGCATCGAGCTTGTCCTTCGATACGCAGCCATACGCATTGGCCTTGAACTGGATCGTTTGCTGCGGCTTGATCACGACGTCTTGCGCCTGAACGCTAGCGGCAGCCAAACCCGCGATGGCGAAAACAACGGCAATTCGAGTTTTCATTTATTCCTCCGGGGCGGCCCGAAAAAATACTCGGTTAGCTATGTATTTAACTTTAACGATGGACGCACAACTTGTACTTTAGGAGAACCGAGAAGAACGACAAGCACATCTTGTGTGCGGTCGCAACAGTGGCTAATTGTCGCACCCGCTGTCAGGGCTGATTAAAGCTTGAGCAGACGCCTGATCGAATGGCAATGAAAAGAATTACTAAAGGTCCAACTCGCTCATCGCTTTAGCTGGTAAAGCTTTGCGCCCGCATTCGCGTAAACGCGAAGCGCCAATTAAGTGATTTAGTACAATTTAATCAACTAGTTTGTGCATCGCACACAAAGTCATTCGGCGGGCGAAAGCCGCTAGGTGCAATAACGCGGCAGGTGCAGAAAACAAATGGTGCCAGTCGTCTCTCTCAGCTTTCGTGAAGGGCCTGCAACGGCTTACGGGTACAGGCGCTGCTCTACAATTGGAACAAATCTCCCGCACCTGGAGGCTATCGTGAACGAGCACGTAATACTCGGGATTTTTCTGGTCGTTCCGCTGCTCATCGTGATGTTTCTTTTTTCCGACGAACTGTGGCAAGAACATCGCGACCTGCACGACGGTCGGCCGTTGTCACCGCGTCCGCGGCGCATCGACTGGCGCCATCCGCTACGCCGTTCTCGCGATCGGCTCTGAGGCTGCGAGCGGACCCCTGAAGAAAAAAGCCTGCCACAAGGGCAGGCTAAAAAAGAGATCCACACTCAATGCCTTGAACACAAGGCAATAGCAGTCTAGTCGCGACGCGCCAATCGGTGGGTTTCAACGGCTTTTACAGTTGTTACCGCACGTGACCGTTATGCCTGGCGCGGCAATGTGTCGGCAGGCCCACACGTCGCGCTTCAATGGGCGCGCCAGTGTGCGCGAATCCGTTTGGCGAGCGCTTCAAGCGTGTCGGCGTCGGCGACCTCGCGCGCATGCAGCTTCAACGGCTGGCCTTCCCAGCGCGGAATCACATGGAAATGGACGTGCGGCACCGTCTGTCCCGCCGCCGCGCCGTTGAACTGGCCGATGAACACGCCGTCCGGACGCAGCGCCGCGCGCACCGCGATCGCGAGCTTTTGCGCCATGCGTGCGGACGCGACGAGCGCCACATCCGACAGATCGAAAATCTCCGCGACCGCTTCCTTCGGCACGACGAGCAGATGACCGTCGGCTTGCGGCATCAAGTCCATGAAAGCCAGCGCCTGGTCGTTTTCGGCCACCTTGATACACGGTAGTTCGCCGCGCAAGATTTTGGCGAACGGGTTGCTGTCGTTGTAGCTCATCGCGTTTCCTTTCGTTTGGTCTGGTTTCGATTCATGGGTCGAGCGGGACGCCGCTGTTTCGCGCAGCTTCGCATCGCGGGCTTCCTATTTTCTACCCGAATGCTTACGCCACGCGTGCGGCGCGCCGGATCGCTTGAGGCGGGTGGCCGAACGCGCGCAAAAACGCGCGCCGCATCCGCTCGGGGTCGATGAAGCCAGTGTCGGCTGCGACCGTTTCGATCGAATGACGGCCGGTTTCGAGCATCGTGCGGGCCGCTTCGACGCGCAGCGCCTCGATTGCGCGAGCCGGCGATTGGCGCGTCTCGTCGCGAAACGCGCGGCTGAACTGGCGCGGGCTCAGATGCGCGACATCGGCGAGCTGTTCGACGCTCAGCGGCTCGCGCAGATGACTCTTCGCATACGACAGCGCGTTCTGGATCCGATCGGACTTCGGTTCGAGATCGAGCATCGCCGAGTATTGCGACTGCCCGCCGGTGCGGCGGTGATAGACGACGAGCTTTTTCGCGATCGCGCGCGACGCCGCGACGCCGAGGTCGTTCTCGACCAGCGCGAGGCACAGATCGATGCACGCGGTCATGCCGGCCGACGTCCACACCGAGCCGTCGACGATGAAGATGCGGTCCTCGTCGACCCGCGCGCGCGGAAAGCGCCGCTGCAGATCGCGCGCATGCGCCCAATGAGTGGTCGCGTGGCGGCCGTCCAGGATGCCCGCTTCGGCGAGGACGAACGCGCCGGTGCAAATGCTCGCGGTGCGGCGCGAGGCGGCGAGGGCGTCGTTCAGAAACGCGAGCAGTCCCGGCGACGACGGCGCGATTTCCATCGCGCCGGTGACGATCACCGTGTCATAGGCGGGATCGCCGAACGGCCGCGTCGCGACCTCGACGCCCGCCGAACTGCGCACCATGCCGCCGTGCTCGGAGATCACCGTGACGTCGTACGCGGGTTCGTCGGTGTCCTGATTGGCGAGTTCGAAAATCGATACCGCGACCATGTCGAGGATCTGGAAGCCCGGAAACACCACTACGCCGATGCGTTTCATTTGCGATGTCCTGAAACGAGGGAAATACGACATTTGAGACAAGACGGTACGCGCCTAGACTCAGCTCGTCAACACCGCCGCACCAGCGCGAAAGCCGCGAGACGGCGAGTTCACGGATGTTCCCATTCACCAGTCAGGGCGGTCGCATCGTGCGCAGCCCGCAAGGAGAGCTTCAATGGCAACGCAGGCAGAGAAGGGCGTACAAGGCGATTCGAACGGAGGTAAGGGCACGGCGGTGGTCACTGGCGCATCGTCGGGGATCGGTGCGGTCTACGCGGATCGGCTCGCGCGACGCGGCTACGATTTGCTGCTGATCGCGCGCGACGGCGCGCGCCTCAGCAGCCTAGCCGAGCGGCTGACGAAGGAGACCGGCCGGCGCGTGAGCACCGTCAGCGCCGATCTGACCAACAAGGCCGACGTGCGCCGCATCGAGAACCAGTTGCGCGCCGAGCGCGGCATCACGATGCTGGTCAACAACGCGGGCGTCGGCGCGACCGCGACGCTGCTCGACTCCGACATCGATGAACTGGAGAAGATGATCGACCTGAACGTCACGTCGCTCACGCGCCTGACGGCGGCCGTGTTGCCGGGTTTCATCGCGCGTGGCGCGGGCACGGTGATCAATATCTCGTCGATCGTCGCGCTGTCGCCGGAATTGCTGAACGGCACCTATAGCGGCACCAAGGCGTACGTGCTGAACCTCACGCAGTCGCTGCATCACGAGGTGGGCGGCAAGGGTGTGCGGCTGCAGGCGGTGCTGCCGGGCGCGACGAGTACCGCGTTCTGGGATCGCGCGGGTCTCGCGGTCGAGAACCTGCCTGCGCAAATCGTGATGAGCGCCGAGGACATGGTCGACGCGGCGCTTGCCGGTCTCGACCAGGGTGAGCTGGTGACGATCCCGTCGTTGCCCGATGCCGCCGACTGGGAGCGTCTGAACAGCGCGCGTCTGCATCTGCAGCCGAATCTGTCGCGCAGCGCGCCGGCCGAGCGCTATACGCGCGCCGTGGCGGCGTGAAACAAAGGGGGTAGGGCAGCGCAAGACTCAGCCGCTCACAGCGACCTGATTCTTGCCGTCGTGTTTCGCGCGATACAGGCCGACGCTGGCGGCCTCGATCAGCGACGTGACCGGTTCGGCCGCCGACGGCAGCACCATCGCCGCGCCGATGCTGACCGTGACGACACCCTCTGCCGAGCCCGCATGCGTGATCGCGAGGTCTTCGACAGCGATGCGGATTTTCTCCGCGAGCAGGCGCAAGCCGCCCGCCGACGTGCCCGGCACGACCACCGCGAACTCGTCGCCGCCGAAGCGCGCGGCGAGATCCGGTGAATGGCCGAGGCACGCTTCGATCGTATGCGCGACGCTCTTCAGCACTTCGTCGCCGGCGACGTGCCCGTAGGTGTCGTTGTAGGCCTTGAGGTGATCGACGTCGATCATCAGGAGGCCGAGGCCGGTCTTGTCGCGCGTGCCGCGGCGCCATTCGTCGGCCAGATGCTGGTCCAGGTAGCGGCGGTTCGACAGGCCAGTCAGACCGTCCGAATGCGTGCGCCGCTGCAACTCCAGATTCGTCGCCAGCAGTTGCTGCTGTAACTGCCGCAGCGCGCGGTATGCCTCGTCGCGCTGCTGCAGGTTCAGATACGAGCGCGAGTGATAGCGGATGCGCGCGATCAGTTCGATGCGATCCGGCAGCTTGACGAGGTAATCGTTCGAGCCGGCCGCGAACGCCGCGCTTTTGACGAGCGGCTCTTCTTTGGTCGACAGCGCGATGATCGGGATGTCGCGCGTGGCCGGGTTCAGCCGATATTGCCGCACCAGCGTCAGACCGTCGGCGCCCGGCATCGCGAGATCTTGCAGAATCACCGTCGCGCGAGTTTCCTCGGCGCAGCGCACCGCGTCTTCCCAGGACGCGCGGTAGTGAAAGTCGACGCCCGGCTCGTCGGCGAGCGCCTCGCGCACCGCGTCGGCGATGACCGGCTGGTCATCGACCAGCAGCACCGTGATCGGGCACTCGCCCGCCGGCGCGTCGGCGAGGATGGGCGCGAACGAGTCGTCGATGGCGAGACGCGGTGGATCCTCCGCGACGAGCGCATGCGCCTGCGCCTGTGCTTCGTCTGCGGGATGCAGCGTTGCGACGTTCTGGGGCGGGTTAGAGGTGTCCATGTGGTTCAGCGCGAAGGAAGGTCAGGGAAGGCATGTCAGGTTGCAGAGAGGCGGGGCGCTCTTTGACCATCGCCATTGGTCAGATAATAGTCGGCGCCCGCGACGAGACCAGCCCGGCAATCGTCCTCGCTGAAGCCGCGCAATGCTCTGCGTGGGCTGACGCATCCGACGTTATGCGCCTGTTACAGAGTTAATGTACGGTTACCAACTGCAGCATCTATTTCCGCCAGCGCCAGCGACAATTCGTCCATGCCTGAACGGCGGGAGCTCAATATGAAAAAGATCGCAGTGGCGTTGGTAATGGCGGGTAGTTTGACGGTGGCGGGCCAGGCGTCCGCGCACGGACACGGCGGCGACGTGGTGGGTGCGCTGATCGGCGGCGCGGTGCTGGGCGCGGTGGTCAGCTCGGCGTTGACGCCGGCACCATTGGTCGCGTATCCGCAGCCGGTTTATGCCGAGCCCGCGTATCAGCCCGCGCCGGCCTACGTGGCACCGCCGCCCGGATATTGCTATGACCAGTATCAGCGCGCCTATGTCGCGTGCGGCGCACCGCCGCCCGGACGGTACGGCTATGCACAGCCGCAACCCGAGCCGCAGTGGTGAACGTGGCATGGCTCTGATGCGCGGATGATCCAGCCTGGCAGCGCGCAGACAAAAAGGCCGTCGCTCGATGCGACGGCCTTTTTTCATTGAGGCACGCCTTAATGCTTGTGATGCAGCCACTCCGCGTAATGCGTGTCGAGCCAGCGCTCGAGCTTGGGCGGTTTGGACGGGTCGCGGTGACGCGACATCATCCAGATGGCAAAGCCGACCACCAGCATGACGGCAGGCCCCATCAGATAGGCGAGCATTGATTCAGGCATCGAAACCTCCGTATCTGCTTGCATCCATCTCTCAGTGTAGGCGAAGGAAGCGGGGAAAGAACGATGATGTGAAACGGTCTTGAATACCGGAAAAAGGCGCATTTTCGCGCGGTTTAGAAACCTTATTTTTTAATGACTTTCCTTTGTTCGATTGGGTTTCGGACGAGGTCGCATCGGCCTGTGTACCATCCTGATTCCGGCATGGCGGCAAGCGTCACATCTCGCCAAAACCCATGACGATGCCGTCAAGCCGTCCCGTTCGCGGTCTGCCGTGCGACTTCCATCTGGCTATCGACAAAGTCCGCCCAACTCTGAAGCATGCGACGGTCCCGCGCTGCTTCGTCGGTTGCTTCACGATTCGTGATGTCGCGTGTCGCGGCTGATTGCTGCTCCATGTCGCGCAGATGCGTCGACGCGGTGCGACGAAAGTCATGCAGCACGAAATGCTCCACGTCGAGCCCCAATGCCTTGACTGCCTGGTTCAGCGTACTTTTCGCGATCGGCCGATCGTCGCCCCTGACGCTCGGGAACACGTACGTCTCGCTGGTGCGCGCGCGCTGCAGCTCGCGCAGCAAAGCAACCGCCTGCCGCGGCAGACGTACGATGCGGTCCTCGCGCGCGTGCAGGCGGGCAGCGGGGATTGTCCATAGCGCGTTGTCGAGATCGAACTCGGCCCATCTGGATTCGATGAGGTCCGATTTGCGCGCCATCGTCAGCACCAGCAGGTGCAGCGCTAGCTTCAGCGGGCGCCGGATATTCGACGTATCGATGGTGCGCAGCATGACGCCGATCTCGGCGCCGGACAGCACGCGGGTGCGGCTGTCGAAGGTCGCGATCGAGCGCGCCGGCACGACTTCCGCTGGGTTGCTGGTCGCAAGCTGACGTGCGATCAGGTATGCGTACAGGCGCTTCACGACGTTGCGCGTGTGCAGCGCCATCTTCGGCGCGCCGCGGCTTTTGATGCGCTCGCAGATCGCGACGATGTCGTCAGCGGTGACCGCGCCGATCGGCTTGTTGCCGATCGCGGGTAGCACGTCCTTGTCGAGCGCGCGCCGGGTGGTGCGGCGATATTCGTCCGACTTGCCGGCCAGCGCCGTCGCAACATAAAGCTCGGCCGCTTCGCGCAGCACGTCGGCCTTGCTTTCGGCGCCTCGATCGCGCCGCGCGGTCGCCACCGGCGAGATGCCCTGCGCGACGAGTGCCGCGTACCTCTGGGCCTTCGCGCGCGCGACGCGCAGCGAAATCATCCGGTAATCGCCGATCGTCGCGAGCGGCTGACGCTTGCCATTCAACGTATAGCGGAAGCGCCAGACCTTGGTGCCGGTCGTCATGACTTCGATCACGAGGCCGTTGCCGTCGGCGACACAGTAGCGGGTCGCGCGCGGTTCGAGCGCGCGGATCTCGGATTCGGTGAGCGGGGTGGCGAGGCGGGGCATGCTGTGGGACGCTGTACGTCGTTTAGGTTGGGACAGCGGGGATTTTAGACTTTTACCACGGTTGTGTACCAAAAATCTGAGTGATTTTTGGTTGACAGAATGCGATTTTCGATTGCGTGGCAGCAGCGGCTATTCGACCGCAGAGCGTTATGTCGCCGCGGAATCCTGCCGACTCACGAGTTCGGCGTTACTTGCCGATGCAGAATCGGCTGAAAATCACTCCGAGCAGATCGTCCGAGCTGAACTCACCCGTGATCGAATTCAACTGATCCTGCGCGAGCCGCAATTCCTCGGCGAACAGATCGAGTGCCTGCGCGTTCTGCTCCGCATGCGCGGCGGCGGTCGCCAGATGCTCGTCGGCCGCGCGCAATGCAATCAGGTGACGCTCGCGCGCGAGATAGACGCTCTCCGCGCCCGCCTGCCAGCCGGCAATCCGCAGCAGTTCGTCGCGCAACAACGAGACGCCGTCACCCTTCTTCGCCGACAGCCGCACCTCGCTGAGTTCGAGATCGGCGTCGAGCGCTTGCGTGGCGGGCGCGAGTCCGGTCAGGTCGGTCTTGTTCAGCACACGCACGACCGGCACGCCGCGCGGAAAACGTCCGGCGATCGTTTCGTCGTCGGTCGTCATGCCGGCGCGCGCGTCGAGCAGATGCAGCACCACGTCCGCGCGCTCGATCTCGCCCCATGTGCGCTCGATGCCGATCTTCTCGACCTCGTCCTCGGTGTCGCGCAGGCCCGCCGTGTCGATCACGTGGAGCGGGATGCCTTCGATCTGGATTGTCTGCGCGACCTTGTCGCGAGTCGTGCCGGCGATCGGTGTGACGATCGCGAGTTCGGCGCCAGCGAGCGCATTCAGCAGCGACGACTTGCCGACGTTCGGCTGCCCCGCCAGCACCACCGACAAGCCCTCGCGCAGCAGCGCTCCCTGGCGTGCCTCGCGCAGCACATGCGCGAGACGCTCGCGAATGCGCGCGAGCTTGCCGCGCGCGTCGGCGGCTTCGAGGAAGTCGATTTCCTCTTCCGGGAAGTCCAGCGTCGCTTCGACCAGCATCCGCAGCGTGATCACCTCTTCGACCAGCGCGTGGATGTCGCGCGAGAACGCGCCGTCGAGCGAGCGGCCGGCCGAACGCGCGGCGGCCTCGGTGCTCGCCTCGATCAGATCGGCGACGGCTTCGGCCTGCGCGAGGTCGAGCTTGTCGTTCAGAAACGCGCGACGCGTGAATTCGCCGGGCTCGGCGAGCCGCAGGCCGAACGCGCGGCCGGCGTCGATGCAGCGCTGCAGGACCAATTGCAGCACGACCGGCCCGCCATGGCCCTGCAGTTCGAGCACGTGCTCGCCGGTATACGAATGCGGCGCCGGAAAGTACAGCGCGATGCCGCGGTCGAGCGGATTGCCGCTCGCGTCGAGAAACGGCACGTAGCTCGCGTGACGCGCCGCGAGCATCTGGCCGGTGAGGGCCTGCATCAAAGGCTGGGCCGCCGCCGCGCCGGCACGGCCGAAAGAAATCCGCACGACGCCGATGCCTCCCCGGCCGGGCGCGGTAGCAATGGCGACGATGGGATCGGAGTCGGTCGTGAGCATGTGAAGTCTGCGAAACGGGAGGGGAAGGGCAGGGCCGCGTTGGTCGAGTCGGCGCGAGGCATTGTAACGCGCCCGCTTCGGACGAAAGGGCTCGCGGGAAGGACACGAAGCGGATGACGCGTCTGTTTTCGCTATCGCTTGAACATCTCAGATTTATCCCAAGTAAGCTAGGATTATTATCGCGCTACTTAAGAATAATTGAGACTCGGCAGCACCGGCTGTTCAGGCAAAGCCAAGCCAGGCAATAAAGAGATGAAAAAAATCGAATTCGCGCAACGCTTTATCGGGCGCACGCTGCAAGCTAAAACTATCTCGAATAAGAGAAAACAAAGCTTGGTCGGTTGTCAACTGGTTGAACTCTGAATTGCACAATCTGGCCCATGCCGACCGACAAAGAAAAAGCCGCCTTCGCCAAGAGGCTGAAAGATCTGCTCGAGCCGCTGAAAATCCGCGGCGGGACCAAACTCGCCGAGCAGTTCAATCTTCGCTATCACGGCGAGCGTCCCGTAACACCCCAGACCGCGCACAAATGGCTGACGGGTACGACGATTCCGAAGCCGGACAAGTTGCGCACGCTCGCCGAATGGTTGAACGTCAAGGAGCACTGGCTCCATTACGGACCGCCGCCCGGCGCCAGCGCACGGCCGATGGCCCGTGGCGAAAAATATCCGCCGACACCCGAAACGATCGAGCTCGCGTCGAAGATTGCATCGTTGACCCCGAAGGATCGGAATCTGGTCGAGGAAATGATCGTGCGCTTTTACGGCGAAGATTCCGACGAAGAGTGAACGTCGAAACCGTCGCATTTCCTTCGACCGCACCATGAAAAAAGCCGCCCGGTTCGCGCCGGGCGGCTTTTTTCGTTTTCAGCTTTGCGACACGGCGGCCATGGAGGCCGCCGTGCGACGCAATATCAGGCCGGCTTCGCCTTCGAAGTGCCCATCATCCGCGTGATGTAGTACTGCTGCGCGATCGACAGCACGTTGTTCACGACGTAGTACAGCACGAGACCCGCGGGGAAGAAGAAGAACATCACCGAGAACGCGATTGGCATGAACATCATCATCTTGGCTTGAATCGGGTCTGGCGGCGTCGGGTTCAGCTTGGTCTGCAGGAACATCGATACGGCCATCAGCACCGGCAGGATGAAATACGGGTCCTGCTGCGACAGATCCTGAATCCACCAAATCCACGGCGCGCCGCGCATTTCCACCGACGACAGCAGCACCCAGTACAGCGAGATAAACACCGGAATCTGGATCACGACCGGTAGACAGCCGCCGAACGGATTGACCTTCTCGGTCTTGTACAGCTCCATGAGCGCCGCGTTCATCTTCTGCGGATCGCCCTTGAAGCGCTCGCGCAGTGCCTGCATGCGCGGCGTGATCGCCTTCATGCGCGCCATCGACTTGTAGCTCGCGGCCGACAGCGGGAAGAACACCGCCTTGATCAGCAGCGTGAGCAGCACGATCGACCAGCCCCAGTTGCCGACGTAGCTGTGGATCTTCGACAGCAGCCAGAACAGCGGCTTCGCGATGATCGTGACCCAGCCGTAGTCCTTCACCAGATCGAGGCCCGGCGCGATGCCCGCGAGCATCTGCTCTTCTTCCGGACCGGCGAACAGACGCGCGGACACGCTGACGGTCTGGCCCGGCTGGATGGTCGGCATTGCCTGCTTCATACCGACGCGATACAGCGACGGATCAATCTTCTCGGCGTAGAAGTCACGCTTCACGCCTTCCTGCGGAATCCAGGCCGACGCGAAGTAGTGCTGGACCATCGCGACCCAGCCGTCGTTGGCCGACGCCACGAAGTTCTGCTTGTTCTTGTCGAGATCGCTGAACGTCATCTTCTGGAAGTGATGCTCGTCCGTGTAGACGGCCGGTCCGATGAACGTGTGCGAGAAGCGCGGCGTTTCGACCGGCTGGTCGTCGCGCACGAGTTCCATATAGACCTGCGGCGTCACCGGCGAGGTGCCGACGTTCTGGACCTTCGTCTCGACGCCGATCACGTAGCTGCCGCGCGTGAACGTATACGTCTTGATGACCCGGAGGCCGCCCTTTTCCGGCGACTCGAAACTCATCTGGAACGAGTTCTGACCTTCTGCCAGCTGGGTCGGCTGATTCGGCATCAGCGTGAAGACGTCGTTGTGATTCGGGAAGTCACCGCCGAGCAGGCCGGTGCGTGCGAGATACGTGTGGCTGTTGGTCTTGTCGAACAGCGTGATCACGAGATCCGGCTGCTTGCCGTCGCCCTGCTTGATGAGCGACAGGCGCGACAGTGTGCCGCCGCGGGTGTCGATTTCGCCGGTGTAGACGTCTGTGCCGAATTTCACGAGATGCGATTGCTCGGCCGCCGGCGCGTTGCCGGGCGCGGCCGCGTTAGTGGCCGGCAGGTCGGCCGGCTGGGTGCCCGGCGTCGTGGTGCCCGGCGCGGCAGTGCCGGCGGTCTGGG
Organism: Paraburkholderia sp. BR10954; assembly: GCF_040965775.1. NCBI lineage: Bacteria > Pseudomonadati > Pseudomonadota > Betaproteobacteria > Burkholderiales > Burkholderiaceae > Paraburkholderia > Paraburkholderia sp. BR10954. The sequence goes on along the minus strand of NZ_JBFRCK010000012.1, from coordinate 158,671 downwards.
TCGGCGTCGTGCTCGGGAAGAACATCGACGGGCGTCCGTGGTCGCGTTGCCAGTTGTCGAACAGCATGACAGCTGACATAAAAAAGATGACCCATAGGACGGTGCGTTTGATATCCATGCGTTGTCTCAGTGTCGATGGAACGGCGCGTCAGCGCTTTTCAGAAGTGGGTGGCGGGACGAGATCGATGCCGCCCGCGGAAAACGGGTGACAGCGGCAAACACGCCTCACGGCGAGATAAGTCCCGCGCGCGGCGCCATGATACTGGATTGCCTCGCGCGCGTAATCAGAGCAGGAAGGGTAAAAACGGCATCGGTTGCCGAGCATGGGGCTCACGGCAAGCTTGTAAAAACGCAATAAAGCGAGAAGTACCGTTTGCATGGCAGATGCGGCCGTACGGTGCCGCGCAACGTGAAGTACCGGGCGACGCCCGCGCCCTGTAGCTGCCGGCGCAACGCCCGTTGCGGCGACCGCTGTGCGGGCGGTCACTGCGTCATTCCGTCCTGGGCGCCTCCGCGGGCGGCGCCTGACGACGGGTAATTTCGCGCGCTGCCTTGTCGAGCAACGCCTCGATTTCGCTGCGGCACAGCGCCTTCAACGGCAACGATGACGCGCTCGGCAAAGCTTTTTTGTCGAAACGCGTGTGTAGACGCAGCAGCACATCCCAACCGCCGAATTCCGCGCGACGCAGCCGGAAGGCTTCACGCGCGATCCGACGCACCAGATTCCGCGTGGCCGCGCGCGGCGCATACTTCTTGCCGATCACGAGGCCAAGACGCGCCTCGTTGCCGGTGGGCCGGCCGTACACGACGAAGTGCGCGGTACGGCGCCACGGCCGCAAACGAAAAACGGATGAAAATTCATCCGTTTTTAGCAGCCTTGCGGCTTTGGGGAAGGCGGCTTGCGCTCGCAACGGAACCGAGCCCGGTTGCCGCGCCCCGGCCGCTCCCGCTTCGCCGCGGGCTTCGGTCACAGCGCGCAATCCGCTTGCCTTAGATCGCGAGGCGCTTGCGGCCCTTCGCGCGACGTGCGTTGATGACCTTGCGGCCGCCAGCGGTCTTCATGCGAACGCGGAAGCCATGGGTGCGCTTGCGACGGGTAACGGAAGGTTGGTAAGTACGTTTCATGTTGCTCTCACTTGATCGAAAAAAACCGCGCGATCATCGCTGAAAGCGCAATGGCCGGTGGTTTACTGGAATTGGTTTTCGCGGAACCCGCTATTTAAACTGGTTTTCCGTTGGCCGTCAATAGTTTAGCCTCCTTCTGACGCAACCGGGGTTTGCGGGCCGCGGTGATCGGACCCTGTGGATAACTCACTTTCGGGTCCGTTTTGGCGTTAGAATCTCGCCTTACTTCCCAAAAATGTTGCACGTCGCTCCGGCACGCTTGTTCCGCAGACCCTTGTGGCACAAGCGCCTGGGGCCGTTACGCCTGGCTGCTGAGGGCCTTGTTGCGGGCGCGCGACAGGGGCAGCGGCGACCGCCGTGCACACCATAACGATAGCAACTTGATGAACGAATTCTGGCAACACTGTTCCGCATTGCTGGAGCGTGAGCTTACGCCCCAGCAGTACGTGACGTGGATCAAACCCTTGGCCCCGGTCGCCTTCGACGCCGATGCGAACACGTTGAGCATTGCCGCGCCGAACCGCTTCAAGCTCGACTGGGTCAAGAGCCAGTTCTCCGGCCGCATCGCGGATATGGCCCGCGATTTCTGGCACGCGCCGGTGGACGTGCAATTCGTACTGGATCCGAAGGCCGGTATGCGCGGCCCGGCGGCCGCTGCGCCGACTCCGTCGTCGGCGCGCCCGGCTTCGACCGCGCCGCAAGGCGGTAATGCCGGCGGCGTCGCAGCCGTGGATGCCGCCGTCGGCGCCGTGCAGGCCGCGCATGCCGCGCGCGCGAATCCCGCAGCCGCGGCAGCGGCGCTCGCCGCGCAAAACGCGAATCCGCGCAGCGCCGCCGAAGACGCCGCCGACCTCGATCTGCCGAGCCTCGACGCGAACGAAGCCGCCGCTGGGCGCCGCACGTGGCGGCCGGGCCAAGGCGCGGGCGCGGCGGCAACCAGCGAAAGCGACTCGATGTACGAGCGCTCGAAGCTGAACCCCGTCCTGACCTTCGACAACTTCGTGACCGGTAAGGCGAACCAGCTCGCCCGCGCTGCGGCGATTCAGGTCGCCGACAATCCCGGCATCTCGTATAACCCGCTGTTTCTGTACGGTGGCGTGGGCCTCGGCAAGACCCACCTGATCCATGCGATCGGCAACCAGTTGCTGATGGACAAGCCCGGCGCGCGGATTCGCTACATCCACGCGGAACAGTACGTGTCCGATGTCGTGAAGGCGTACCAGCGCAAGGCGTTCGACGATTTCAAGCGCTACTACCACTCGCTCGACCTGCTGCTGATCGACGATATTCAGTTCTTTTCGGGCAAGTCGCGCACACAAGAGGAATTCTTCTACGCATTCGAGGCGCTGGTCGCAAACAAGGCGCAGGTGATCATCACGAGCGATACGTATCCGAAGGAAATCTCGGGTATCGACGACCGCCTGATTTCACGCTTCGACTCGGGCCTGACGGTGGCGATCGAGCCGCCCGAACTCGAAATGCGCGTCGCGATTCTGATGCGCAAGGCGCAATCGGAGTTCGTGAGCCTGAATGAGGACGTGGCGTTCTTCGTCGCGAAGCATCTGCGCTCGAACGTGCGTGAGCTCGAGGGCGCGCTGCGCAAGATCCTCGCGTATTCGAAGTTCCATGGCCGCGAAATCACGATCGAACTGACCAAGGAAGCGCTGAAAGATCTGCTGACGGTGCAGAACCGGCAGATCTCGGTGGAAAACATCCAGAAGACGGTCGCCGACTTTTACAGCATCAAGGTCGCGGACATGTATTCGAAGAAGCGTCCGGCGAACATCGCGCGGCCGCGGCAGATCGCGATGTACCTGGCGAAGGAACTGACGCAGAAGAGCCTGCCGGAAATCGGCGAGCTGTTCGGCGGGCGCGACCACACAACGGTGCTGCACGCTGTGCGCAAGATCGCCGACGAGCGCAGCAAGGACGCGCAGTTGAACCACGAACTGCACGTGCTGGAACAGACACTGAAGGGCTAAATGGGCTGGCCGCACGCGATTGCGAAACGGACGGCGGCACCAATCGCTGTGACATAGAGAAACGGGCAGGGGACCAACAACCCGGCGGCGCAGCCGGGTCCTGACGGGGAATGGCAAGGAACGCGACGGCAAGCGGGCAGAAGCGACGCAAAAACGCGGCGAACCCGCGATGAATTTGCGGTGAAACCGGCCCGAAGTGACGGAAAAACGCGCCTGCGAACCGGTAGCGCCGGGCCGCGGCGTGAAAAACCGTCGGCAACCCGGACTACGCCCCGCAAAATCGACCTGTTTATTCCCGAACTCGCCCCCATTTTAGTGAGGCGGTCCCGTTTTCAGGCACAATACAGGTTTAACCGCCCGGCGGCGACGGGCGGATTTCACGCCGTGTCGGGCGCTTTTCAGGGCGCCGGCGGGGAGCCGTGGCTGCACGCTGAAATGCTTGTCCCGTAAGGCGTGCAGGCCGTTATATCAACGAAGGAACCCTATGCAACTGGTCAAGACCGAACGCGACAACCTCCTCAGGCCGCTGCAAACCGTGAGCGGCATCGTCGAACGCCGCCATACGTTGCCGATCCTCGCCAATTTGCTGATCACCAAGAACGGTCCTGACGTATCGTTCCTGTCGACCGACCTCGAGTTGCAGATCACCACGCGCGCCGATTTCGGCGTGGGCGGCGATTCGGTCGCGACCACGGTGGCGGCGCGCAAGCTCCTCGACATTCTGCGCGCCATGCCCGACGGCCAGGTCACGCTCACGCTGAACGACAAGCGCCTGACCGTGCAATCCGGCAAGAGCCGCTTTGCGCTGCAAACGCTCGCCGCGGATGAATTCCCGACCGTCGCTCAGGCTAAAGACTACGGCGCGAGCCTCGTGGTTCCGCAAAAGACGTTCCGCCAGCTGCTCGGCATGGTCCATTTCTCGATGGCCCAGCAGGACATCCGCTACTACCTGAACGGCATGCTGCTGGTGGTGGACGGCGACCAGCTGATGGCAGTCGCGACGGACGGCCACCGCCTCGCGTTCTCGTCGATGAAGATCGAAGGCTCGTTTGCGCGCCAGGAAGTGATCATTCCGCGCAAGACGATTCTCGAACTGCAGCGCCTGCTCGAAGACATCGACGACACGGTCAAGATCGACATCGCGCAGACCCAGGTCAAGTTCACGTTCGGCCAGGTCGAACTCGTGTCGAAGCTCGTGGAAGGCAAGTTCCCCGACTTCCAGCGAGTGATTCCGAAGTCCCACAAGAACAAATTCCAGATCGGCCGTGAAGAACTGCAGCGCTCGCTGCAACGTGCGGCGATTCTGACGTCGGATAAGTTCAAGGGCGTGCGCTGCATCGTCGAGCCGGGCCAGTTGAAGATCATGTCAACCAACGCCGATCAGGAAGAGGCGCAGGAAGAACTGGAAATCGCATACGACGGCGACAGCGTCGACATCGGGTTCAACGTCACGTATCTGCTCGACGTGCTCGCGAACCTGAAGGTCGACATGTTGCAGGTGAGCCTGGGTGATGCCAGCTCCAGCGCGTTGATCACGATTCCCGAGAACGACGAATTCAAGTACGTGGTGATGCCGATGCGCATCTGACGCGTCCAACATCAAGAAGAACACCAAGGGGCGCAGCGCCCCTTTGGCGTTTTTATGGCGTTTTGAAAAGTCCAGAGCAGCAATCTCGCAGTAACGCAGAACCGGAAAAAATCCATGACTGACATGAACAATACGCAGCCCGATAACAGCTACGGCGCCTCGTCCATCCAGATCCTCGAAGGTCTGGAAGCCGTGCGCAAGCGGCCTGGAATGTACATCGGGGATACATCGGATGGCACCGGTCTGCACCACCTCGTGTTCGAAGTGCTCGACAACTCGATCGACGAAGCGCTCGCCGGGCATTGCAACGACATTCAGGTGATCATCCACGCGGACAACTCGATCTCGATCACCGACAACGGCCGCGGCGTGCCGACCGGCCTGAAGATGGACGACAAGCACGATCCGAAGCGCAGCGCCGCTGAAATCGTGATGACCGAGCTGCACGCCGGCGGCAAGTTCGACCAGAACAGCTACAAGGTGTCGGGCGGCCTCCACGGTGTCGGCGTGTCGTGCGTGAACGCGCTGTCGGCGTGGCTGCGCCTCACGGTGCGCCGCGATGGCAAGAAGCACTTCATGGAATTCCATCGTGGCGTGCCGCAGAACCGCGTGCTCGAAGAAATCGACGGCGTGACCACGTCGCCGATGCAGGTGATCGGCGACACCGAAAACCGCGGCACCGAAGTGCATTTCATGGCCGATGACACGATTTTCGGCAATGTCGAATATCACTACGACATTCTCGCGAAGCGGATTCGTGAGCTTTCGTTCCTCAATAACGGCGTGCGGATTCGCTTGCTCGATCAGCGCTCGGGCAAAGAGGAAGATTTCGCGTTCGTCGGCGGCGTGAAGGGCTTTGTCGAGTACATCAACAAGAACAAGTCCGTACTGCACCCGAACATCTTTCACATCATGGGTGAAAAGGATGGTGTGGGCGTCGAAGTGGCGATGCAGTGGAACGACAGCTACAACGAAAACGTGCTGTGCTTCACGAACAATATTCCCCAGCGCGACGGCGGCACGCACCTTACCGGTTTGCGTGCGGCGATGACGCGCGTGCTTAACAAGTACATCGCCGATCACGAAGTCGCGAAGAAGGCGAAGGTCGAAACGTCGGGCGACGACATGCGTGAAGGGCTGTCGTGCGTGCTCTCGGTGAAGGTGCCGGAGCCGAAGTTCAGCTCGCAGACGAAGGACAAGCTGGTGTCGTCGGAAGTCCGCGCGCCGGTGGAAGAAGTAGTCGCGAAGGCGCTCGAGGAATTCCTGCTCGAGACGCCGGGCGACGCGAAGATCATCTGCGGCAAGATCGTCGATGCGGCGCGTGCGCGCGATGCGGCGCGCAAGGCGCGTGAGATGACGCGTCGTAAGGGCGTGCTCGATGGCGTTGGTTTGCCTGGGAAGCTCGCGGATTGTCAGGAGAAGGATCCGGCGAAGTCGGAGATTTATATCGTCGAGGGTGACTCGGCGGGTGGGTCGGCGAAGCAGGGGCGTGATCGGAAGTTCCAGGCTATCTTGCCGCTGCGCGGCAAGGTGCTGAACGTCGAGAAGGCGCGTTACGACAAGCTGCTGTCTTCCGAGCAGATCGTTACGCTGATTACCGCGCTTGGATGCGGCATCGGCAAGGAAGACTACAACCTCGACAAGCTGCGCTATCACCGCATCATCATCATGACCGATGCGGACGTTGACGGTGCGCACATCCGGACGCTGTTGTTGACGTTCTTCTATCGGCAGATGCCGGAGATGATCGAGCGCGGGTATATCTATATCGCGCAGCCGCCGCTGTACAAGATCAAGGCGGGGAAGGATGAGCGGTATCTGAAGGATGAGTCGGAAGTTAATGCGCATATTCTTCGGCTCGCGTTGCAGGGGTCGGAGTTGGTGGCTTCTGAAGGGGCGACTCCGATCACTGGGGATGCACTCGGTGAGTTGGCGCGGTCGTATCTGTTGGCACAGGCGGTGGTTGATCGGTTGAGCCGACTGTACGACGCTGGCGCGCTCGAGGCGGTGATGGATGGCGTCGCTGTCGATCTCTCCAGCGAGCAGGCGGCTGAGGCTTCGGCTCGCGCGCTCGAAGCGAAGCTGCGGGATGACGCGCTGAAGCCTGATGTGACCGTGACCACGATGTATGACCCGGTGCGAGAGCTGCGCTCGCTGCGCGTCGCGCGCACGCATCATGGGAATCAGAAGATTTCCGTGATCGATGAAGAGTTTCAGCTGACTGCCGATTATCAGCAGCTTGTTAATACCGCTAATACGTTTAAGGGGTTGATTGGGGCTGGCGCTGTGATCAAGCGCGGGGAGCGGAGTATGGCTGTCACCGACTTCAAGAGTGCAATGAAGTGGTTGCTGGCTGACGCTGAGCGGAATATGTCCAAGCAGCGCTATAAAGGCCTCGGTGAGATGAATCCTGAGCAGCTTTGGGAGACGACCATGGATCCGCAAGTGCGGCGGCTGCTGCGGGTGCAGATTGAGGATGCTATTGCTGCTGATGGCATCTTTACTACGCTTATGGGGGATGATGTGGAGCCGCGTCGGGCTTTCATCGAGTCTAATGCGTTGAGGGCGGGGAATATTGATGTTTGAAGTGGATGATTGGCCGGGCCGATGATTTAACCGGCGATCGGTGGTTGTCCGGGCCTGCAAGTTGGAAGACTTGCAGGCCCTTTCTTTTTTGCCGCCATCGCATGCCTAAGGGAGAGGCGCTACGATATTCGTCGCTACAAAAAATGACGTTAGGTTAACCTCCAACTTATCCACATCGCCCACTGGACAACTCTTGTAAAAGCCGCCGAACACGTTGTGGGCGAAACCTTGATAAGGCCTCAGCGTTTACGGGTCGATAAAAAATTTTCCCTGGCTCCGTTAACCTGTCCGCGCGCGCTCCCAAGGGTTATCGATTCCGCAGCGTGTTGATCCGTAAACGAACTTCCAAGTTATCCACAGCCGAACGCATCACTTGTTAACTATTACTACGTATACATATACAAACTCTATAAAAACAGAGAATCCGCGCACCGTATGCGCACACAACGGCAGCAACATCCCAGCCACGCGCCCCTCACGCCAACGGCAAACAAATCTCCGTAACCAACTCCGCCGGCGCCGTCTCCTTGGGACTATTCAAATACTCCTCAAACACCGGTGCATCTGCTGCCTCTCGTCCAGACTGCACGAGCCAGGTCCCATATATCCACTCATAAGCCGCCCGCATATCGCTATACGGCCCAACATGCCGCAACACCGCATACTCCCCACCGCGTATACGCGTGACAGAAACCGCCCCACCCATCCCAACAGCCGGTGCCGCCTCAGCCATCACCGGCCCCGGCAACAACACCCCCGCCTTCGACCGCAAGGCAGCTTCCTCGACCACCCCCGGATCATCGAAGTAAACCCCGATCATCCGCATCTGCCCCGCAAGCAGATTATGTTTCCCAAGCCAGCCAAACAACGCATCAAAAGCCTTGCCGATCTGCATATAAGGCCCGACATGATCGACCGACAGAATCTCCATCGGCTCCACATAACGAATCACGACCTCACGAATCGTCGTCATCTGATCGTCTCCTGAGAGCGCCGGCCGAAACCGGCTATGAGTGCCTTTCCTTCGATACTCCGCCGGCGGCACACCAAACACCGCGCGAAACGTCCGCGAAAACGATTGCAAACTGCTATACCCCGCACGCTCGGCGATCTGAGCAATCGGCATCGAACTATTCGCAAGAAACCCCGCTGCGTGATGCAACCGTAAGCGCCGCACGGTGGTCGCGACCGTCTCGCCATACATCGCCTGATAGATCCGGTGCCAGTGATATGGCGACAAACAGGCAATCTCCGCCAGCCGTCCGATATCGAGCGGTTCGTCGAGGTGATCGTAGATATGGTCGAGTACGCGTGCGAGTCGCGTTTCGTATCGAGCCCGATGATCTGATTCGTGCATGACTGACTGGACCGCAGAAAATTGGCGCGAGAGGATGCGAACAAGGTACCACGCTGGCGCATGCCAGCCGTTTACCAAAACCTGCGGATTTAACGTAATCCGCGACAAGCGATTAAGCGCCTGTTGACCGCGCGATGCGCGCGCACAAACGGGAGTGCCCGCCGCAGACCCCGGTAGGCAGCCAACCCCGGCAACGTGACGCTGCCCCAATTTGGCGCTATCGTGTAGTGCGCACCACCAGCAGCAAGCAGCCCGCAGCATCAAACCGCCGTTCCCATTCCTACCCGCGCTCGCGCGAAGCAATGGAGCCGCAACCATGAGCTACACCGAATCGATCGGCAGTCGCACATACCGCTTCGCCGATCTGAAAACCGTGCTCGCAAAAGCGAGCCCGCAACGCTCCGGCGACCAGCTCGCGGGCATCGCGGCAGCGAGCGAAGAAGAGCGTGTCGCCGCCAAAATGGCGCTGGCACAAGTACCGCTGCGCACCTTCCTGATCGACCCGCTGATTCCCTACGAAACCGACGAAGTCACCCGCCTGATCATCGACGATCACTCGCCACAAGCCTTCGCCGAGATCTCCCATCTGACGGTAGGCGACTTCCGCAACTGGCTGCTCAGCACCGCCACCGACACCGCCGCACTAACCCGCGTCACGCAAGGCCTCACACCAGAAATGGTCGCTGCGGTCTCGAAGCTGATGCGCAACCAGGACCTGATCGCCGCCGCCCGTAAACGCCCGGTCGTCACCCGCTTTCGCAACACGGTCGGTCTACCGGGCCACATGTCCGTACGCCTGCAACCGAACCACCCAACCGACGACGTCAAAGGCATCGCCGCCTCGATGCTCGACGGCCTGATGTACGGCTGCGGCGACGCAATGATCGGCATCAATCCCGCCAGCGACAATCTCGCCGCGATCACCAAACTGCTGCTAATGATCGACGAATTCCGCCAGCGCTACCAGGTGCCGACACAATCGTGCGTGCTCACCCACGTCACGAGCACGATCGCCGCGATCGAAAAAGGCGCGCCGGTCGATCTCGTGTTCCAGTCGATCGCGGGCACGGAGAAAGCGAACGCGAGCTTCGGCATTTCGCTCGCGCTGTTGCAGGAAGCGTACGAGGCGGGGCTGTCGCTCAAACGCGGCACCGTCGGCAGCAATCTGATGTACTTCGAAACGGGGCAGGGCAGCGCGTTGTCGGCGGATGCGCATTTCGGCGTCGATCAGCAGACCTGCGAGGCGCGCGCATACGCGGTCGCGCGCAAGTTCAAACCGTTTCTGGTGAACACGGTGGTCGGTTTCATCGGCCCCGAGTATCTGTACGACGGCAAGCAGATCACGCGCGCGGGTCTCGAGGATCACTTCTGCGGCAAACTGCTCGGCGTGCCGATGGGTTGCGACATCTGCTACACGAATCACGCGGAGGCGGATCAGGACGACATGGACAATCTGCTGACACTGCTCGGCGTCGCGGGCATCAATTTCATCATGGGCGTGCCGGGTGCGGACGACGTGATGCTCAACTATCAGAGCACGTCGTTTCACGATGCGCTGTACGTGCGCGACGTGCTCGGTTTGCGGCGCGCGCCTGAATTCGAGGAATGGCTGGAGTCGATGCAGATCATCGACGAACGCGGCGCGTTGATCGGCGCATCGGCGCGCCAACCGCTGCTCGAAGGCGCGGGCGACTGGATGGGGATCGCATGAGCGAGAACGACGCACTCGACAAGGACCCGTGGAACGCGCTGCGTCGGTTTACGCAGGCACGCATCGCGTTGGGCCGCGCGGGCAACAGCCTGCCGACCGCGCCGCTGCTCGCGTTCAATCTCGCACATGCGCAGGCACGCGACGCTGTGCATCATCCGCTCGATGCGGACGCGCTTCACGCACAATTGCAAGAACAAGGTTTCAACACGCTCGACGTGCATAGCGCCGCGCCGGATCGCGAGCATTATTTGAGGCGACCTGATCTTGGGCGGCGTCTGTCGGATGAGAGTCGCACCACGCTTGCGCGTCTGCCAACGCAACCAAACGATGTGCTGTTCGTGATCGGTGATGGCCTATCGGCGTTTGCCGCATCGAAGCAGGCTGTACCGTTGCTGCAAGCGATGCATCCAAAGCTGGCGGATTGGACCATCGGTCCCGTAGTGGTCGCGCGTCAGGCACGCGTCGCGCTCGGCGACGAGATCGGAGAATTGCTCGACGCGAAAATCGTCGTGATGCTGATCGGCGAGCGGCCGGGTTTGAGTTCGCCCGATAGCCTCGGCATCTACATCACGTACGCGCCGAAAGTGGGTTGCAGCGATGCGCAGCGCAACTGCATTTCGAACGTGCGCCCCGAAGGGCTCGACTATCCGCAGGCCGCGCACAAGCTGCACTATCTGCTCACGCAGGCGAGGACGCTGAGACTCACGGGAGTGGGTTTGAAAGACGACAGCGATGATCTGCTGGCAAACGCGCCGACGCACCCAGCCGTGAGCGACGGTTCAACGTAGGACGCAATGAGCGTAGACCTCGGACCCACTCACTTCCGCAACAATCTCAACCCATTTCCCACCACCAGCAAGCTCGCACCGACATCGGCGAACACCGCCATCCACATCGTGCCGAAGCCCATCAACGTCAGCACGAGAAACACGCTCTTGATGCCGAGCGCAAGCGTGATGTTCTGCACGAGCACTGCATACGTCGCCTTCGACAAGCGGATAAACGCCGGAATCTTGCGCAGGTCGTCATCCATCAACGCGACATCGGCGGTTTCGATCGCAGTGTCGGTACCCATCGCCCCCATCGCGAAGCCGATGTCGGCACGCGCGAGCGCGGGCGCATCGTTGATGCCGTCGCCGACCATGCCGACGGTCGCGCCATCGGCCGACCATTGCGCGACCGTATCGAGCTTGTCCTCGGGCAACTGATCGCCGCGCGCTTCATCGACGCCGACCAGATGGGCGATCACCTCGGCTGTGTGGCGGTTGTCACCGGTCAGCATCGCGGTGCTGACACCGAGCCGTCGCAATTCGGCGACGGCGGCGCGGCTCGTCTCCTTCACCGTGTCGGCGACCGCGAACAGCGCGAGCACGCGCTGCGCGTCGGCGAGCATCACGACGGTTTTGCCTTGCTCTTCGAGCGGATCGAGGCGTGCTTCGAGTTGCGGCGAGCAGCGGCCCAGTTCTTCGATCAAGTGATGGTTGCCGAGCCAGTACGCGATGCCATCGATCTCGCCGCGCACGCCGCGTCCGGCGATCGCTTCGAACGCATCGACGTGCAGGTGTTCAACGCGATCATCATTTGCGGCAGCAGCAATCGCCATCGAAACAGGATGATCGGAGCGACCCGCGAGACTCGCCGCGAGGGTGCGGTAACGGAAGGCGTCGGCCTCATCACCAACCACCTGAAACTCCGTCTGCACCGGCTTGCCATGCGTAATCGTCCCGGTCTTATCGAGCGCCAGGCGGCTCAGCTTGCGCCCCTGTTCGAGGTAGACGCCGCCCTTGATCAGAATCCCCTTGCGCGCGGCAGCCGCGAGCCCGCTGACGATCGTCACAGGCGTCGAAATCACGAGCGCGCACGGACATGCGATCACGAGCAGCACCAGCGCTTTATAGACCCACCCGTGCCACGCTCCGCCGAACAGCAGCGGCGGGACCAGAGCGACAGCGAGCGCAATCGCGAACACGATCGGCGTATAGACGCGCGCAAATTCATCGACGAAGCGCTGCGTCGGCGCTTTCGTGGCCTGCGCCTCCTCGACCGCATGGATGATCCGCGCGAGCGTCGTGTTGCCAGCCGCAGCCGTCACACGGTAGTCGAACGAGCCCGCCTGGTTGATCGTGCCGGCGAACACATCGTCGCCGACGGCTTTGTCGACCGGCAGGCTCTCACCGGTGATCGGCGCCTGATCGACGCTCGAACGGCCTGCGACGATATCGCCATCGAGCGCGATCCGCTCGCCCGGCTTCACGCGCACCAGCGCGCCGGGCGCGATCGAGTCGACGCGCACGAGCTGCCACGCGCCGTCGGGCTGCTGCACGCTCGCCTCGGCGGGCGTGAGCCGCATGAGCCCTTCGATCGCGTTGCGCGCGCGGTCGAGCGAGCGCGCCTCGATCAGCTCGGCGATCTCGAACAGCATCATCACCATCGCGGCTTCGGGCCATTGGCCGAGCAGCGCCGCGCCGGTCACGGCGATGCTCATCAGCGCGTTGATGTTCATGTTGCCGTTGCGCAGCGCGAGCCAGCCCTTGCGATACGTCGTGAGGCCGCAGGACGCGATTGCGACGATCGCGAGTCCCGCCACTACCCAGACGGGCGCACCAAGCCAACTAGCGGCTTCTGAGGTCGCCGCTATCACGCCGGAGAGGATCAACGGCCACCACGTCTTCTGTACGGCGCCAGAAGCCGCAATAGACGCCGCGCTGGCATTGCCAGCGCCGGAATCGCTCGCCAGTTCGGGCGTGAAGTCGAGCGAGCGCAGCGCGGCGAGGACCGGTTCGAGCGCATCCGACGCGTGGACGACGGTCAGCACGCGCTGCATCAGGTTGAAGTCCATGCTGCGCACGTCCGGCATGCGAGCGAGTTTCTTGCGGATCAGCGCTTCTTCGGTCGGGCAGTCCATCTGCAGGATGCGGATCGCGGTGCGCAGGTCGTCGCCGACGGCCTCGGACGCCGGCAGGCGCAGCTGCGTCGGCGTGAACGCGGTGGAGGCGCAGCAGGCGCCGTGAGAGTGACCGTGGTCATGGTCATGGCCATCGTCATGATCGTGTCCTTCATGCCGATGACCACTACCCGCGTCGGCACCATGAACGTGCTCATGCCCATGCGAATGCCCGCATTCCCCGTCCGTATCCCTGCCGTGAGCATGGTCGTGCCGTGCATCAACCTCCCCGCAAGCCCCGTGGCGACAGGCTTCGCCCACTTCTGGACGTTCGGTGGCATAACGGTTGACTTCAGGCATTGGTGGCTTCCTCGTGCGATTTGTGGTCTAGTAAACACCTTGAAGCCACTACAAGGTCAAGGCCGCGTGGAGGAAAGGTCCATGAAAATCGGCGAACTGGCGAAAATCGCTCATTGCACGACGGAAACCATCCGTTTTTACGAAAAAGAGCGCCTGCTGCCCGAGGCGGAGCGCACCGAAGCCAACTACCGCAGTTACACGGCGAAGCACGTCGAGCGCCTGCGTTTCATCCGCAATTGCCGCGCGCTCGACATGACCCACGACGAAATCCGCGCATTGCTGCGTCTGACCGACGCGCCGGCGAACGGCTGCGGCGGCATGCATACGCTGGTCGAGGAGCACATTGCGCATGTCGACACGCGTATCGAAGAACTGCATCAATTGAAGGCGCAACTGACGACACTGCGCGACCAATGCCACGGCGAGCATCCGGTCGAAGACTGCGGGATCGTGCACGGCCTGACCGACATGGATGTGGCCGTGCCGCGTCCGCGGCATACGCATCTCGGCTGACGCTATGCCGGCCGTCGTCGTGCGCTTCGAAGGCACGATGCGGCGCCGGCGCAACAACCCCATACACGGCAAGGCCGCGCGAGCGACTTTGCCGATCGATCATCGAATCCAGTTGGAGAATCAACGTGTTCACCTGTAGAAACCAGTCCTGCGGCGCGCAGTGGGAGCAATCCGACGTCGTCATCAAGAACGAAGGCCAGGGGCTCCTGTTCCGCTGTCCGCTGTGCGGCGCGCGCAACTACGTCGAGCGTTTCGACGGCGACGACGGCGAGGTGCTGTACGAGCAGCTGCCGGGCCGCCCCGATCATGGCCCGATGGCCGAGTAATCGCGATTTCTACAGACGACCCTATGAATAGTCCCACCCCCGCCGGCGCCGCATTCAGCGAACTGCCGCTCCCGCCCGCGACGCTCGCGAACCTGACGCAGCTCGGCTACCTCGAGATGACGCCGATCCAGGCCGCGAGCCTGCCGATCGCGCTCGCTGGCGATGATCTGATCGCTCAGGCGAAAACCGGTAGCGGCAAGACCGCGGCGTTTTCGCTGGCGCTGCTCGCGCGTCTCGACGCACGCAAGTTCGACACGCAGGCAATGGTGCTATGCCCGACGCGCGAACTCGCCGATCAGGTCACGCAGGAAATCCGCCGTCTCGCGCGCGCGGAAGAAAACATCAAGGTGCTGACCTTGTGCGGCGGCACGCCGATGCGTCCGCAGACGGCGAGCCTCGAACACGGCGCGCACGTCGTGGTCGGCACGCCGGGCCGTATCATGGATCACCTCGAACGCGGCACGCTCGTGCTGCAAGCGCTGAACACGCTCGTGCTCGACGAAGCCGACCGCATGCTCGACATGGGTTTCTTCGACGACATCGCGAAGGTCGCGCGGCAATGCCCGAAAGAGCGGCAAACGCTGCTGTTTTCGGCGACGTACCCGGAGGGCATCGCGAAGCTGAGCCAGCAATTCCTGCGCAACCCGAAGGAAGTGAAACTCGCCGAGCGGCACGACGACAGCAAGATCCGTCAGCGTTTCTACGAAGTGACCGAAGACGAGCGTCTGCACGCGGTCGGCCTGCTGTTGAATCACTACCGCCCGGTCAGCACGATCGCGTTCTGCAACACGAAGCAGCAGTGCCGCGATCTGCTCGACGTACTGCGCGCGCAAGGCTTTCATGCGCTCGCGCTGCACGGCGAACTCGATCAACGCGAGCGCGATCAGGTGCTGATCCAGTTCGCGAACCGCAGCTGCTCGGTGCTGGTCGCGACCGACGTCGCCGCGCGCGGCCTCGACATCGCGCAACTCGAAGCGGTGATCAACGTCGACGTGACGCCGGACCCGGAAGTGCACACGCACCGCATCGGCCGCACGGGCCGGGCCGACCAGGAAGGCTGGGCGCTGAGTCTCGCGAGCATGGACGAGATGGGGCGTGTCGGCGGGATCGAGCAGGCGCACAAGCGCGACGTCGAATGGCATAAGCTGGCCGAGTTGAAGGCGGCCAGCAACGACCCGCTGCTGCCGCCGATGGAAACGCTGCAGATTCTCGGCGGCCGCAAGGACAAGATCCGTCCCGGCGACGTGCTCGGTGCGCTGACCGGCGACGCCGGTTTCGCGGGCTCGCAGATCGGCAAGATCAACGTGACCGACATGTCGACTTATGTCGCGGTGGAGCGCAGCATCGCGCGCGAGGCGGTGCGCCGGCTCAGCGCGGGCAAGCTGAAGGGGCGCAAGGTCAAGGTCCGTTTGATGGACGAAGCGTGATACACGCGCAGCGCCAGCTTTCCTTGAAAGTCCGATAACTCGAAAACGGCCGCGTCTGCGGCCGTTTTCGTAGGCAAACCGCTCAGCATCACATTCCTTCATACCTACGCGGGTTCCCGCATTCGCCACCGCCTCCCCACAAACCATGATCCCGCAGGCTTGCCCCGGCGCGCAGCCGCCTATCGCGAGCCATGACGAAAACGCATGCCGCGCATGACAAAGTTTCGATTGTGAGCGTTCTTTGGCTGATGCCTAATCACCCCACTGGAAGGAACGCCCCGCCGCCGCCGTTTCGTGCGGCCGCCAGCGGCTGAAGAAAGGGAGAAAGTCTTATGCAGAGCGCCATGCAAGCCCGCTCGAAACTGCCGGACGTCGGCACCACCATTTTTACCGTGATCGGCCAGCTGGCCGCGCAACACGATGCATTGAACCTGTCGCAGGGCGCACCGAATTTCGCGCCGGACCCGAAGCTCGTCGACGGCGTCGCGCAGGCGATGCGCGCCGGTCACAACCAGTACGCGCCGATGGCCGGCATCGTCGCGCTGCGCGAAGCGCTCGCCGACAAGGTGGAAACGCTGTACGGCGTGCGCTACGACCCGGCCAGCGAAGTGACGGTGCTCGCGAGCGCAAGCGAAGGGCTCTACTCGACCATCAGCGCGCTCGTGCATCCGGGCGACGAAGTGATCTACTTCGAGCCGTCGTTCGACAGCTATGGCCCGATCGTGCGCCTGCAAGGCGCGAAGCCGGTTGCGATCAAGCTGTCGCTCGATCACTTCCGCGTGGACTGGGACGAAGTCGCCGCGGCGATCACGCCGAAGACGCGCATGATCATCGTCAACACGCCGCACAATCCGACCGCGACGATCTTTAGCGACGCCGATATCGAGCGGCTGAAGGCGCTCACGCGCAACACCGACATCGTGATTCTGTCCGACGAGGTCTACGAGCACGTCGTGTTCGACGGCGCGAAGCATCAGAGCATGGCGCGCCATCGTGAACTCGCGGAGCGCAGCGTGATCGTGTCGTCGTTCGGCAAGTCGTATCACGTGACCGGCTGGCGCGTCGGCTATTGCCTCGCACCCGCCGCGCTGATGGACGAAATCCGCAAGGTCCACCAGTTCATGGTGTTCTCCGCCGATACGCCTATGCAACACGCGTTCGTCGACGCGCTCGCCAATCGCGACAGCTATCTCGGCCTGTCCGACTTCTATCAGAAGAAGCGCGATCTGCTCGCGCATGCGCTGCGCGAATCGCGCTTCGAGTTGTTGCCGAGCGAAGGCAGTTTCTTTATGCTCGCCCGGTTCCGCGGCTTCTCCGATGAAAGCGACAGCGATTTCGTGCTGCGCCTGATCCGCGATGCGCGCGTCGCGACGATTCCGTTGTCGGCGTTCTACACCGACGGCACCGATTCGGGGCTGATTCGCCTGAGTTTCTCGAAGGACGACGCGACGCTGCTCGAAGGCGCCCGGCGCCTATGTGAAATCTGAGCGCGCGAGAGCACACTCCAGGTATCGAAGTGACCAAGGTATTCGAAGAAAGTAGGGAGACGTGATGAAGATTCTCAAGTGCTTGTTCGCGCTGGCTTGTGCCGGCGCATCGCTCGCAACATGGTCGGCCGCCAGCGCCGCCGATACCGCGACGCTGCGTTTCGGCCTCGAAGCGCAGTACCCGCCGTTCGAATCGAAAGGACCGAACGGCGAACTGCAAGGGCTCGATATCGACGTGGGCAACGCGGTCTGCGCGGCCGCGCATATGACGTGCAAGTGGGTCGAAACCTCGTTCGACGGCCTGATTCCGGCACTGCAGGGCCGCAAGTTCGACGCGATCAATTCGGCGATGAACGCGACCGAACAGCGCCGTCAGGCGATCGATTTCACGACCGTCGTCTATCGCGTGCCGTCGCAGCTGATCGCGCGCAGCGACAGCGGTCTGCAGCCGACGCCTGAGTCGCTGAAGGGCAAGCGCATCGGCGTACTGCAAGGCTCGATTCAGGAGACCTTCGCGAAGGTGCATTGGGAACCGGCCGGCGTGACCGTGCTGCCGTATCAGGACCAGAACCAGGTCTATACCGATCTGACCGCGGGCCGTCTCGACGGCACGCTGGTGCTCGCGCCGGCGGGACAAACGGGCTTTCTGTCGAAGCCCGAAGGCAAGGGCTATGCGTTCGTCGGTCAACCGGTGCGTGACGACAAGATTCTCGGCAGCGGCATCGCATACGGCATTCGCAAGGGCGATACCGCGCTGCGCGATCAGTTGAACGCTGCAATTGCGAAAGTGCAAGCCGATGGCACGGTAAAGACGCTCGCGGCGAAATATCTCGGCAATATCGACGTCAGCGCCAAGTAATCGCGTCGCGTTCGGCTGGCGGCGCCGTTTGCGGGCGGCGTCGCGCATTCGCTTGTTGGCCGGGCGTTTGACGGCTACGATACGGAGGCTTCGCGAAGTCGCAGACAACGGCGAAGTCGGCGGATCAACCGGAGAGCGCGCATGAGCGAGACGATCGAAGAGGCGAGCGCTGCAAACACCGCACGCTCAAAAGGCGCGGACGCGCCGCGCTTCTGGCGTAGCGACGCGCTACCGTTCATCGAAGCACGCTCGATCGACGATGGCCGCAAGGTCTGCTACGCCAGGCATTCGCACGAAACGTTCTCGATCGGCGCGGTGACGGGCGGCCGCAGCGTGTATCTGAACCGCCACGCGCGAGAATGGATCGGCGCGGGCGCCGTCGTGATGATGAACCCCGACGATGTGCACGCGTGCAACCCGGTTGCCGGCGAGCGCTGGTCGTACCGGATGCTGCACGTCGACGTTGCCTGGTTCACGAAACTTCAGCACGAGCTGGGCTTCAACGAGAGCCATGCGTTCCGCGCGTTTTCGCAGATCATGACGCTCGACGCCGCGTTGTTCGATGGCCTGAACCGGCTGTGCGCGATTCTCGCCAGCAACGATGGGGACATCGACACGCTGCGCAAGGAAAGCGCGGCCATCACTTTCTTTTCGAACGTGCAGCAAACGCTCAATCCGGCGAGCCTGCCCGAGCGTGCCGCGAGCGGCCAGCTCGCGCGTGCCGCGGAGTACATCGCCGAAAACTGCACGCGCGCGCTGAAACTCGACGACGTATGCGCAGCCGCCGGGCTGTCCGCTTCACATCTGATACGCGCGTTCAAGCTGCGCTACGGCATGACGCCGCACGCGTATCTGATCAACCGACGCATCCAGTACAGTCGTGCGCAACTGCGGCGCGGCGCGTTGATCGCCGATGTCGCGCTCGATGCAGGCTTCGCCGATCAGGCGCACTTGCAGCGCACCTTCAAGCGGCTGGTGGCGGCAACGCCGGGGCAATATCGCAGCTGAGCATGACGCGGCGTGGTGAAGCCGCATCGGCAAGCAGGCGCGACTCAGGTCACTCCACGAGCAAATACATCGCGCTGAGAGCGAGCAGCGCCGCCATCACGCGATTGAACACCCGGACTCGTTTCGCCTCACGCAGATGCCTGCGCAAAAACGTGCCGGCATAGGCCCAGCTCGCGATCGACAGATAGCAGAGCACGAAGTACAGCGCCGCGAATTGCCAGACGAGCCCGCCGTCGCCGCCTGCCGCATGTGCGCCCATGCCGGCCAGCGATGCGAGCCACGCCTTCGGATTGAGCCATTGCATCGCCGCGCCGTGCGCGAACGACGGCCTGCGCGCCGGCTTGCCCGCGCCGAGCTGGCCGTTATCGAGGGTGAGCTTGTAGGCCATATAGAGCAGAAAGCCAACGCCCGCCCATTTGACGATCTCGATCAGATTGGGAAAGCGCGCGAGCAATTCGTGCAAGCCAAGGCCGATCAACAGAAGCAGCAACGTGAAACCGACCGTCGCGCCAGTGACGTGCCGCAGACTCGCGGCGAGCCCGTGCTGCGCGCCGGCGCTCAGCGCGACGACGTTGACCGGGCCGGGAGAAATGGAACTGGCGAGCGCGAACGCGGCCATCGAAAGTAATGCGGTCATCGGATGCCTCGAAACGTGAGTGTGCGAATGAATTGCGACGCACAACGGTAACGAGACGGCGAGGGCATGTATTGAAGGAAATTGCCCAATCGAAACCAAAACATAATCCGACGACGCAGTGATTCGATAACAAACATGCGTTTGAATTTAGAGCTAATTACGCGCAAACCTTACCGAAAAATTAATTTCTGAATTATCAGGCAAATTGTACCGATCGATAGCTATGATATGTCCCTATGCAGCGCGCAAGTATTCGGCTCGATAAACAGGCCGAGACCTCGAAAAACTAGCGATACAGGGCTTAACGACTTACGCGCACGAAGTTAAATGCATCGAGCGCGCGGTGAATGCTTTGCATCAGTATCAATAGGCTGTTCCGTTTCTACTGGAAACGACCAGTCGAATGGATCAAAGGGAGTGCATGTGGGTCCCCATGTGAGCAGGCAGAAAAGTGCGGACGAATTGAACGAGCTGCGTCTCGCGTTATTCGATGGTTGGTGCGAGCGCAGGTGCGTGATTCCGCTCGCGTATCTGCTGCACGTTTGGCCGATCGTCGATGCGACGCAGCGCTCGTTCAAGCGACTACGCGACAACCTGCGGGATCTCGAATGCTGGCACCTGAACGACCTGTCCGACGAAGATAGCGGGAGGATTCGCTATCTGCTGAGTGTTCTGTCCCAACAAACCGGAAGCGTAGTGAGCACTTCGACAAACTGACTCCCGCCGTTGGAAACGCAGAGCACATGATCTATCGAAGAAAGGGCCGGTTTCGCCTGCTGATCGCACGGGCGCGCGGATGGCGGGTGCCGCGCGATGGCGTTATCTACGCCGGATGCGGCGTGGTGCTGGCAATGCTCGCGCTGTGCGGCTACACGCTGTATCAGAGCCGCGAAGATGCGATCGCGCGTGCACTGGATTCAACGCGCGATGTCGCGACGATCACCCAGCGCGACATCGCGCGCAATTTCGAGTTGTACTCGCTGTCGCTGCAGGCAGTCGCCGAGGGCCTCGGCCGTCCGGGCGTGCTCGATTCGCCGCGGTTGTGGCGCGAGATCCTGTTCGATCGCGCGGCGACCGGGCAATACGTCGGCGCGATGGTGGTGCTCGACGCAGTGGGCAACGTCGTGATCGATTCCGAAAACGACGTGCCGCGCCGGGGAAACCTCTCCGACCGCCAGTACTTCAGGATTCAACGCGAAGATCCGAATTTCGGGCTCTATGTCAGCGCGCCGTATAACTCGAGACTCAGACCCGGTTCGCGCAGCATCGCGCTGAGCCGGCGACTGTCGCGGCCGGATGGATCGTTTGCGGGAATCGTCGCGCTCGGTATCGATCAGGAGTATTTCGCCAGCCTGTTCGCGGATCTGAGGATAGGGCAGCACGGCTCGGTGTCGATCGTCAGAACGGACGGCACGATCATCGTGCGACGGCCCGACGATCGAAACGTAACCGGCACCGATATCAGCAAGACGGAGCTCTTCCAGCGGCTGCTTGCGAAAGACGAGCGCAGCTTTATCGCGTCTTCGCCGCTCGATGGCGTCGAGCGCCTCTACTCGTTCAGACGGATTCCACAATTGCCGCTGATCGTGCTGGTCGCCGATTCGACTGCCGATATCTACGCGGGCTGGTGGAAGCGCGCGCTGACGATCGGTTCGCTGATGCTAATCCTGGGGATCGGCGTGATCGTGCTGGCGGCGTGGCTCGGCGCCGAGTTGCGGCGACGACAGCAGGTGGAGCACGAACTCGAACGGCTTGCCGGCACGGACGGGCTCACCGGCTTGCCCAATCGCCGCGCACTGTGCGAAACGCTTGATCGCGAATGGCTGCGCGCGCGCCGCACCGACAGCGTGTTGTCGCTGCTATTCGTCGATATCGATCACTTCAAAGCGTACAACGATACGTATGGTCACCAGGCCGGCGACGTCGCACTGACCGCGGTCGCGCGCTGCATCCGCGGAGTGATCCAGCGGCCGGGCGATTGCGTCGGCCGATACGGGGGCGAGGAGTTCGTCGTGGTGCTGCCAGATACCGACGTGAGCGGCGCCGGGGTGGTCGGCGAGAAAATCCGCGCGGCGATCGGCGAGCTGGGCATCGCGCACGAGGGCTGCGAGTTCGGGCGAGTGACGGTCAGCATCGGCGCGACCACGTCTCGTCCGGATCGGGCGACGGATGTCGGAGCCGTCGTTCGGGCTGCCGATGAGGCGTTGTATACGGCAAAGGCCGGCGGCCGCAATATGGTCGCGCAGACGGGAGTTGGGTGACCGGTCGCTCGTGATGGTTCTGCGCCGGAAGTGAAAAAGGGTTGAGACGCTTTCGCGTGCAACCCTTTTTATATTTTCGCGTCGTGTTAACTGACGCTAGCGGTCGAGGCTTAGAACGGGCCAGCGATCACGCGCACCAGCCCACTACGCAGCGGCGGCGCGGCTTCGGCGAACTCGAGATTCACTTTGTTGGCGACGCTCAGGATACGAGTCTGATACGTTCTGCCGCACGCTGGCCAATCATTTGAATTTATTTCTTTGTTGATACTCGCCTCTCCATTCATGTGAGGAAAGGAAAGGCAATGTGAATGTCGGCTGCTGTTCGAGAAACTTGAGGGAAATTAGAGAAATTATGCGAAATGAGTAAGAGAATGGTGGATATAACCGCGCCCGGAACGCAAAAAGCCCGGTCGCAGTGACCGGGCTTTTTGCTTGAATCTGGTGGTGGGGCGTGAGTGACTCGAACACTCGACCTACGGATTAAGAGTCCGCTGCTCTACCAACTGAGCTAACGCCCCAACAGAAGCGAAATTATGCAGGATCTTTTCGAGATTGCCAAGCCCTATTCGCCGTTTTATTAAAAAATCGCATCGCCCGTACTTGAGCATTCCCTCGACAAAGCCGCCGTCCAGAAAACATCGTCGCGTCCAACGCGGCCGGTATCATGTCGCGGACACTACGCTGCGTGCAGCATCGCGGCTTTCGACCGGGATTGCCATGGATGACAAAGAGATTACCCAGTTGCTCGACCGAGTCCTCGCGCCATGGGTCCGGGCGCTCACGCTGACGCCGATCAAGGTCGACGAGGAAAGCGCCACACTGCGTTTGCCGTTCTCTGGCGAGTGGCGTCACTCGGGCGGCATGATCAGTGGCCAGGTGTTCATGGCGGCCGCGGATACGGCGATGGTCGTCGCCATCACCGCCGCGCTCGGCGGCTTCAAGCCGATGAGCACGGTGTCGCTGAACATTAACTTCATGCGCGCGGTCCGCAAGGGCGATGTGCTGATCAAGGCGCGTGTGCTGCGCATGGGCCGCAATCTCGTGTTCGGCGAAGTCGAACTGTTCGACGAAGGCGGCAACATGGCCGTTCATGCCACTACGACCTACGCGTTGCTCGACTGAACGTCCGCCGGACCGGAGCCGGCCGGCAACACAATCGGCCCGTAGCAAGAGCAAAGCAAAGCAAGGAAAAGCAGCATGTTCGATCAGGTCGTTTTCGCCGGTGGAGGCAACCGCTGCTGGTGGCAGGCGGGTTTCTGGGACGTCGTGCAGCCGCGGCTCGACATCCGTCCGCGCGTGATCACCGGCATTTCGGCCGGCGCCGCAACCGCCTGCATGATTTACACGCGCGGTGATTCCGACTGGGTCATGCGTTATTACGAGGACGCGCTGCGCCACAACACGCGCAACGCCTACTGGGGCAACCTGCTGCGCGGCGAGTCGGTGTTCCCACATTACCGGATCTACCGGCAAGCGCTGCTCGATATCTATGGCGACAAGTTTTCGAGGCTCGCACAGGCGCCGGAAATCCGCATCGGCGTGTCGCATCTGCCGCGCTGGCTCGGCGCGCGAAGCGCGGTCGCGGCGGGGCTGGTCGCGTACAACATCGAAAAATACCTGCGCAAGACGCTGCATCCGACGCTTGGTCGGACACTCGGCTTTCATCCTGAATTCGTGCGCGCGCAGGATTGCGCGAGCGTCGACGAGTTGGCAGACCTGATCCTGCAATCGTCGAGTACACCGCCGTTCACGCCGGTTCTGCGGCGCAACGGCCGGCCGGTGCTGGACGGCGGCATGGTCGATAACGTGCCGGTCGGCGCACTAGATGCCGACGCACCCGGCAACGTGCTCGTGATGGTCACGCGTCTTTATCCGCGGCCGCAGATGTTCGTCGTGCCGCACGGCGTGCAGCAACGGCTTTACGTGCAGCCGTCGCGCAAGGTGCCGATTTCGAGTTGGGATTACACGAGTCCATCGCAGATGGTGCACGCCTATAACCTTGGCCGTGCCGACGGCGAGGTCTTTCTTGAACGCATCCCCGCATTGATGGAGGCGGGAGCGCACGAAGCGCGGTAAGCAAATGCGGCAGGGCAGGGCTGGACACGCCTAACCCGCCGGCCACTTCGCCCACCCATCACCGCCGACGTCCGCCCTGCAGCGCCTCCGGATTCGCGACACTGGCGGTATCGCCGGCATCGAAAGCGAGGATGTTCTTGAACGCCGCCGAAAAATACAGCTCGTAGCTCTCGCGCTCCACGTAGCCGATGTGCGGCGTGCAGATCACGTTTTCCATGCGCAGCAGGCTATAGCCCTGCAGGATCGGCTCGCTTTCGTAGACGTCGATCGCGACCATCCCCGGACGGTTGTGCGCTAGCGCGTTGACCAGCGCGTTCTCTTCGAGCAACTCGGCGCGGCTCGTGTTCACGAGCAGCGCGGTCGGCTTCATGCGCATCAGATCGTCCTGCTTGACGATGCCACGCGTGTCGTCGTGCAGACGCAGATGCAGCGACAACACATCGCTGGTCTCGAACAGTTCCTCACGACTCGCCGCGACGCCGTAGCCATCGGCGCGAGCGGCTTCGCGCGAATGCTCGCGGCCCCAGATCAGCACGTTCATGCCGAACGCCTTGCCGTAGCCGGCGAGCAGCCGGCCGATCTTGCCGTAGCCCCAAATCCCCAGCGTCTGGCCGCGCAGCACTTGCCCCAAACCGAAGTTCGGCGGCAGCGCCGACGTCTTCAGCCCCGACTGCTGCCAGGCGCCCTGCTTAAGGTTTGCCACGTATTGCGGAATACGACGTTGGGCGGCCATGATGAGTGCCCACGTCAGTTCAGCCGGCGCGACCGGCGAACCGGTGCCTTCGAGCACGGCAATGCCGCGCTCGGTACAGGCAGCCAGATCGATGTGGCTCGCCACTTTGCCGGTCTGACTGATCATCCGCAAACGCGGCAGCTTATCGAGCAGTTGCGACGTGATGCGAGTACGTTCGCGGATCAGGACGAGGGCGTCGACTTCCGCAAGACGGCTCGCAAGTTGTCCGAGACCGCGCACGGTATTGTTGAATACTTTGACTTCCTGGTCGGCCAGCAATTGAAAGCAGTCGAGCTTGCGAACGGCGTCCTGGTAATCGTCGAGGATGGCAATCTTCATGGTATGTAATTTGCGGCGCACCCGCGTGGTGCGAACCGAATGTTATGCTGACTGTCCCAGCATGTGACTTAGGTCACACGCTGGTCTGGCTAGATGCCCTACCGTAGAAGGTGCCGCACCAAAAAAAGAACGGCAGCGCTACGTGAAGGCGAATTGAGAACGTTTTTAGCAGTTTGTTGCGTGTTGAGGCAAGCCGCTTTACACAAGGTTGCAGAAGCCTTGTAGACGCGGGCCTCCGCCTGGCAAGCTGTGTGGCCCAGGACGATTTGCGCAATCATGCGCCGGCAGTCGGAAATTGGCACGTCGGCGTGATGAATTCAATGCCTCTCGCATGCAGCGTCCCAGGGCTTGTACCGTTTTTTTTTTGCTTCAAACGGAGACAAGTCGATGAATCTTCCCTCGTTCGAAGGGCCGCCCACTATCGAGGCGCCCACATGGGTCAAACACCGAAAGCTGATCGACTGGGTCCAGCGCGTCGCAGCGCTGACCAAGCCCGCACAAGTGGTCTGGTGCGACGGCTCGCAGGAAGAATATGACCGCCTGTGCGCGCAGATGGTCGAAGCAGGAACCCTGAAGAAACTCAACCCCGCCAAGCGTCCCAATTCCTATCTCGCCTGGTCCGATCCGTCCGACGTCGCGCGCGTCGAAGATCGTACCTTCATCTGCTCGCAGCGCGCCGAGGACGCCGGCCCGACCAACAACTGGATCGCTCCGGCCGAAATGCGCGCGACGCTCGACGGCCTGTTCGACGGCGCGATGCGCGGCCGCACGATGTACGTGGTGCCGTTCTCGATGGGCCCGCTCGGCTCGCCGATCGCGCACATCGGCGTCGAGTTGAGCGACAGCCCGTATGTGGTGACCAACATGCGCATCATGACGCGCATGGGCCGCAAGGTGTACGACGTGCTCGGCGAGGACGGCCCGTTCGTGCCATGCGTGCATTCGGTCGGCGCACCGCTCGCGGCGGGCGAGCAGGACGTGTCGTGGCCTTGCAACAAGACCAAGTACATCGTGCATTTCCCCGAATCGCGCGAAATCTGGAGCTTTGGCTCGGGCTATGGCGGCAACGCGCTGCTGGGCAAGAAGTGCTTCGCGCTGCGCATTGCATCGACGATGGGCCGGGACGAGGGCTGGCTCGCCGAACACATGCTGATTCTCGGCGTCACCTCGCCGGAAGGGCGCAAGCATCACGTGGCTGCGGCGTTCCCGTCGGCGTGCGGCAAGACCAACTTTGCGATGCTGATTCCGCCGGCCGGCCTGAACGGCTGGAAAATTTCGACGATCGGCGACGATATCGCGTGGATCAAGCCGGGCAAGGACGGCCGCCTGTACGCGATCAATCCGGAAGCCGGCTACTTCGGCGTTGCGCCGGGCACGAGCGAAAAGACCAACTTCAACGCGCTCGCCACCTTGAAGGAAAACGTGATCTTCACGAACGTCGCGCTGACCGACGACGGCGACGTGTGGTGGGAAGGCATGACCGACGAGCCGCCGGCGCACCTGATCGACTGGCAGGGTAAGGACTGGACGCCGGCCGACGCAAAGGAAACCGGCCGCAAGGCCGCGCATCCGAACGCACGCTTCACGGCGCCGGCTTCGCAGTGCCCGTCGATCGACGCGGACTGGGAAAACCCGGCCGGCGTCGCCATCGACGCGTTCATCTTCGGCGGTCGTCGCTCGACCACCGTGCCGCTCGTGACCGAAGCGCGCAACTGGGTCGAGGGCGTCTACATGGCAGCGACGATGGGCTCCGAAACCACCGCCGCGGCCGCTGGTCAGCAGGGCGTGGTGCGCCGCGATCCGTTCGCGATGCTGCCGTTCTGCGGCTACAACATGAGCGACTATTTCAGCCATTGGCTGAAGACCGGCGAGCGTTTGCAGCAGCTGAGCGCGAAGCTGCCGAAAATCTTCTGCGTCAACTGGTTCCGCAAGGGTCCGGACGGCAAGTTCGTGTGGCCCGGCTTCGGCGAGAACATGCGCGTGCTGAGCTGGATGGTCGGTCGCATCGAAGGCACCGCGCAGGGCGAAGAGCATGCGTTCGGCATTTCGCCGCACTATGGGGACATCGACTGGAGCGGTCTGAACTTCACCCGCGAGCAGTTCGAGCAGGTGATTTCCGTCGACGCCGCTGCATGGCGCGACGAGCTCGTGTTGCACACGAAGCTGTTTGATACACTGCAACACGGTCTGCCGCAGGCGCTATCCGAAGCTAAGCGGGCGCTAGAGGAAAAGCTCACAGCTTGACTATGTGAGTGCTCACTGAGCCTGAAAAGCCGCCCTTGGGCGGCTTTTTCTTTGGGGTGAGGTTCGTGCCCATCCTTTCAATTTCCGCAACACCGCGGCGACCGTTGCATCTGTTCGAACAAAAAAGACAGTGCAAGCTGCAGCGCAGCACATTGTTTTCTATTCGGGAACAATCGCTGGTCGGGCCCGGTTTTATCGACATGCTCGTACCAAAATCGACAATATTTCCTGTTTTGCGGGCAACTTCTGCACGATATTGCGAGTCGTAGGAGAATTCCAAGTTCGCTTCACTGGTTTTCACCTATTGTCAGGAAGCAGTAACAAGGCAGGGAGTTGTCCTATGGATCATTTGCAGTCGATGCGAGTTTTCGTCAAGGTGGCGGATCTCGGCAGTTTTGCCCGCGCCGCGGGCGCGATGGATATTTCCAATGCGGTTGCCACCCGTCATGTTGCCGACCTCGAAGGCCGTCTTGGTACGCGGCTGCTCAATCGCACGACACGCAGCTTGTCGCTGACCGAATCCGGTCAGGTCTATCTCGAGCGCGCCCGTCAAATTCTCGACGAACTGGAAGACGTCGAACAGATGGTGGTCGCTCGCAATCACGAACCCGTCGGCACCCTGCGCATCGTCGCGCCCGTCGTGTTCGGGCTGCATAACCTCGCGCCCGTGCTGCAAACGTATGCGGAGCGCTATCCGAAAGTCATTCCCGACGTCACGCTGGTCGATCGTCAGGTCGATCTGGTCGAGGAAGGTTTCGACGTCGGCGTCGTGATCGCGCGGCAAATGCGCAGCGCGAGCATCGTCACGCGGCGTTTGACCACCGGCTGTATGACCGTCTGCGCGACGCCGGCTTATCTGGAAAAGCATGGCACGCCGACGCGTCCCGAGCATCTGCTCGAACACCCGTGCCTGAGCTTGCCGTCCGAATACTGGGGCGATGAACGCGTGTTCACGGGGCCGGAAGGCGAAGTGCGCGTGCGGCCGTCGAACGTGATCGTCGCCAACAACACTGAGATGCTGCGGCAGTTTGCGCTGCTGGGCATGGGCATCGCGATTCTGCCGAGCTATCTGATCGGTCGCGACATGACGCGTGGCCGGCTCGTGCGTTTGCTCGGCGATTACCGTTTGCCGCAGGTGGAGATCAACATCGCGTACCCGAGCCGCCGTCACCTGCCGGCCAAGGTGCGCACGTTCATCGATCATCTGGTCGAGCACTTCAGCCAGACGCCGAACAGCGTGCTCGGCGAACAGTGGATCAAGGACGGTTTGGAGCGCCCGGCGACGTCGGCCGCGTTCGAAACTGCCGAGTCCCGCGCCCCCGAAGCGTTCGATGGTGCGGAACCGCTGTCGCGGCTCCTCGATAGCGAGCTGTCGCCTGCCGTACCGAAGCCGATGACGAAGTCGTCCAACCGCAGCAGCCGTCCGACGGCGTTGTCGCCGCTCTAAATCCCTGAATGTCTAAGCCCGCAGCGATGCGGGCGGACAGTAAAAAGGCGCAGTCACCTGAAGTGACTGCGCCTTTTTCTATGGGCAGATGCGGATGCGGAGCAAAGCGCGAGCTATGCACGGATCGCCGATCGCGGCGGCGGAATGTAGCCATTCCTTCTACCCCCGCGAGCCGCCGATCCGAATCCCGCCCAATTAGCCGATTTTTCGCGCCGCGGTCTTTTTCGCCGGTGCCTTCTTGGCCGCCGCGGTCTTGGCGGCGGGCGCCTTCTTCGCCGCCACCTTCTTTTCCGCCGGCTCGGCCTTCACTGCCACCGCGGTATCGCCTTCGTCCGCTTCCGGCATCGCCTTCGCGGCCGAACGAGCACCTGAAGTCTTCGCTGCCGCGGTCTTCGCCGCCGCCGGCTCCTTCTTCTCGAATTCAAAGCCGATCTTGCCGTCGTTCTGCTTGACGAGGAACGCCTTGAAGTTTCGGCCGGTACGCGACGACTTGAAGTTCGTCAGCAGATCAGTGCGCCCTTCCTCGAGCAGCTTGGCCATCTGCTCACGGGTGATTTCCTGCTGCAGGATCACCTTGCCGGAGCGGAAGTCGCACGACTTCGGACTCGCCACCGAGTTTTCGCAGACGTAGCTCATGCCGTGCTCGAACACGCGGCCCTGACACTTCGGACACGCGCCGACCGGCTGCTGATCGGAGAAGTCGGGCGGTTCGCCGTCTTCGCCGGCAGCGTCCTGGCCGAAGTCGAACTCGAGCTTGTAATTCTTGATCTCGTCGTCGAGCGACAGTTTCAGGATCGCCGAGAACGGCCGACCCATCTTGCTGCGGAAGCCAGACAGCGGTCCGATCGTCTTGTTCTGCAGCAGTTCTTCGACTTCGGCGATCTCGAACTGACGGCCACCCGGGATCTTCGAGATCGAGAATTCGCACTTCGAGCACGCGAAGCGCCGGTAATTTTCCTTCACCTGGCCACCGCAATTCGGACAAGGTGTCTGCAACGTCGCGTAATCGCCCGGGATCGTATCCGAATCGTATTCCTTCGCGCGTTTGACGATGGTTTGCGTCATGCGCGCGATTTCCTGCATGAACGCGTCGCGCGGCAGGTTGCCACGCTCCATCTGCGACAGCTTGTATTCCCATTCGCCGGTCAGTTCGGGCGCGGTCAGCTCCTTCACGCCGAGGCCGCGCAGCAGCGTCATCAGCTGGAAGGCCTTGGCGGCCGGAATCAGATCGCGGCCTTCGCGGATCAGGTACTTTTCGGTCAGCAGACCTTCGATGATTGCCGCGCGCGTCGCCGGCGTGCCGAGCCCCTTGGCCGCCATCGCCTCGCGCAATTCGTCGTCTTCGACCAGCTTGCCCGCGCCTTCCATCGCCGACAGCAGCGTCGCTTCGTTGTAGCGTGCGGGCGGTTTGGTGACCAGTTGCTGCGCGGCGATCTTGTCGGTCTTGACCTTTTCGTCTTTCCGCACCGGCACGAGGTTCGCGTCTTCGCCGCTGGTTTCGCGGCCGTAGACCTGCAGCCAGCCCGGCTCGACGAGCACCTTGCCTTCGGTCTTGAAGTAATGGCCGACCACCTCGGTGATGCGCGTCGTCACACGGTATTCGGCGGCCGGGAAGAACACCGCGAGGAAGCGTTTGACGACGAGGTCGTAGAGCTTCTGTTCCGGCTCGGACAGATTCTTCGGCGCCTGCAGCGTGGGGATGATGGCGAAGTGGTCGCTGATCTTCGAATTGTCGAAGATGCGCTTGTTCGGCTTTACCCAGCCCTTGTCGAGCACCTGTTTCGCGAACGGCAGGTAGTTGTTGCTCTCCTTGAGCATGCCGAGCGTCTGCTTGACCGTGTCCAGATAGTCTTCCGGCAGCGCGCGCGCGTCGGTTCGCGGATAGGTCAGCACCTTGTGCTTTTCGTACAGCGCCTGAGCGAGGCCCAGCGTATTCTTCGCCGAAAAGCCGAAGCGGCCGTTGGCTTCACGCTGCAGGCTGGTCAGGTCGAAAAGGGCAGGCGACAGCTGGGTCGATGGTTTCGACTCCTCGGTCACCACGCCCATCTGGCCACGGCAGGCCGCGACGATCGTCTCTGCCGCGGGCAGCGACCAGAGGCGCGAATCGCGCTTTTCCGGATCGAACTCGTCGCGCTTGAATTTCGGGTCGAACCAGCGGCCTTCATAAAAGCCGGCCGCACAGACGAACTCCGCCTTTACTTCCCAGTAGTCGCGCGGCACGAAGCGACGAATCTTCTCTTCGCGTTCGACGACGATCGACAGCGTCGGCGTCTGCACGCGGCCGACCGTGGTCAGGAAAAAGCCGCCGCCCTTGCTGTTGAACGCGGTCATCGCGCGCGTGCCGTTGATGCCGACGAGCCAGTCCGCTTCCGAGCGGCAGCGCGCCGCGTCGGCGAGCGGCTGCATCTCTTCGTCGCTGCGCAGGCGTGCGAAACCCTCGCGGATCGAGCCGGCCGTCATCGACTGCAGCCACAGCCGTTGCACCGGCTGTTTGGCTTTCGCGTGCTGAGCGATCAGGCGGAAAATCAGCTCGCCCTCGCGCCCCGCGTCGCATGCGTTGATCAGACGGTCGATATCCTTGCGCTTCATCAGCTTGGTCAGCACCTTCAGGCGCGACTCGCTCTTCGCGATCGGATTCAGATCGAAATGCGGAGGAATGACGGGTAGGTTGGCAAAGCTCCACTTGCCGCGCTTGACTTCGTATTCGTCGGGTGCGGCGATTTCCAGCAGATGGCCCACTGCCGACGAAAGAACGTAGTCGTCGCTTTCGTAGTACTCGTCATGCTTGGTGAAGCCGCCCAAAGCGCGCGCGATGTCGTTCGCGACAGAAGGCTTTTCGGCGATGATCAGTGCTTTGGACATGACTCGATGTGAGGTTGGTAGATCCGGGTTGGTGGCCTTGAGCGCCAACATGGCGCGCGACGCTCGCTTGAGACCTCTTTCGACCCAATAACGACCGCTTTATAGCACAAGGCGCGAACCCAACGGGTCAAGTGCGATAAAAGCGCGCCATCATAATTGCGCGTCCGGCGGTTGATCAACTGCGCCAACGCCGCGTGCGGACAGCGATGCCAGCGGCGATGCTGTCCCAGAAATGGTCGGCGACGGCCCGTGCCGCAAGCCGCGCTTCGCGAGGCTTTCCGTTTGGCCGTGCGGCGCGCGAAGCCGCCTTCAGGCGACCGCCAGCGCAGGCCGCAGCTTCGGCGCACCGGTCACGCCGGGCAGTGCGGTCAGATCCGATAGCATCCGCTCGACGATCGACACCTGTGGCAAAACCGTACCGAAAAACCGTGTCGTCACCGAGTCTTCGATCAGGACGGTCGGGAAATTCTCGACGTCCAGATCGTCGAACCGATCCGCATGAGTTTCGATGTCGATCCATGCGAAACAGACTTCCGGGTGCCGCTCGGCCAGCTGGTTGAAGGCGTCCCGGTACTCGCGACACGTTCCGCACCACTCCGCGCACAGGCATGCAACGAACAGAGTGTCGGGGTCGTTGACGCGCTCGGCGATCCGGTCCTGGTCGGTGTCGAGGTTCAGCGCGGGCATGAAGTGATTTCCTTGTGTGCTTTGTCGGGTGCTTTGGCGCGAATGTAGCATGGCCGGTCGCGAAGAGTTGCCAATCTGCGTTGATGCCGGTCAGTCTCGGCTCAGTCATGATGGGCTCGCATGAAGCGGCCGCCCGGCAGCAGCGTGACCTCGCCGGCGAGTTCGAGCCGGAGCAGGGCGGCGTGCAGGGCCGCGTCCTGCATCTCGGTGCGGGCGGCCAGAATTTCAAGCGTGGTCGGTGAGTGGCCGAGCGCGGCGAGCAGACGTTGGGAGTCGGGGGCGAGCGCCGGCTGTGGGGCCGGGCCGATCGGCCGTGTATCGGCGAAGGCGGCGCTCGCAGCTCGCAAAGCGGTCCCGCCCGACGAAACGCGCAAACGCGCCTGATCCAGCGGAGCGGCCTGTTTCGCTGCGCGTCCCGCGTGGTTCGCCGTCCGTCGGACAAAGCCCAGCTCTTCCAGCACCTCGTCTGGTGTTTCCACGAGCCGCGCGCCCTGCTTGATCATCCGATGACAGCCGCGCGACAACGGCGCGTAAATCGATCCTGGCAACGCGAACACGTCGCGCCCCATCTCGTTGGCGAGCCGCGCGGTAATCAGCGAACCGGAGCGCATAGCCGCCTCGACGATCACGACTCCGCTAACCAGCCCGGCGATCAGGCGGTTGCGCTGTGGGAAATTGGCGGCGCGCGCGGGCGTGCCTAGCGGCCACTCCGACAGAATTGCGCCCTGCGCTCCGATCTGCCGCGCGAGCGCCTGATGCGCGGCCGGATATACGAGGTCCGCGCCAGTGCCGATCACCGCGACCGTCCCGCCGACACCTTCGAGCCCGCCCCGATGCGCGGCGCCGTCGACGCCGAGCGCGAGCCCCGAGACGACCGTCACGCCCGCCGCCGACAGCGCTCGCGCGAACCGCCGCGCATCCTCGATGCCCTGCGGCGTCGCGCTGCGGCTGCCCACCAGCGCGACCGCGCGCGTATGCAGCAGATCGAGCCGGCCCTTTATATATAGAAGCGGCGGCGGATCGGGCATCGTCAGCAGCGCGGGCGGGTAGGTGGGGTCGTCGAGCGTGACGATCTGGTTGCCCGGCTGCTCGCGCCATGCGAGCACCGCCTCGAGCTGGCCGTCGAACGCCGGACTCGGCGGCGCCAGCACCGCGCGCGCAGCGGTCTCACCGGCGACCTCGGCGAGCGCATCCGGCGACTGCGCAAACAGCGCTTCCGGCAGTCCGAATGCGGCTAGCAACAGGCGCAACGCCGCGGGTCTGAGGCCCGGTGCAAGCGACAACCGTAGCCAGGCGGCCAGTTCGATACGGGTTGCGGGCAAGGTGTGCATGTGGGTCGCTCCTCTGACGGGGCCTGCGGGCAGGCGGGCGCCATGCTAAAATTTTCATGATCCGAAATAAAGCCGTGCAATAGAACGGCAATGAGCCGCGAATACCGCGGCGCCGCGCGTGAGCGCGCGGGTTCGTCGTCGGGCGCGCGAGGCGCGTTGAATCGAACCGGTTCGACACCATCTATCCTCTGCGTATTACGACGGGCTCACAACCTGGCTGAATGGCCAACGCGAGCCTCCAATGGTTAGCGGCGTCTGAAATCACACTCGAAATCATGGCTTTACTGAATATCCTCAATTACCCCGACAAACGGCTGCACAAGGTGGCGAAGCCAGTCGAGGAGGTCAACGACCGTATCCGCCGCCTCGTCGCCGATATGGCCGAAACGATGTACGCGGCGCCCGGCGTCGGCCTCGCCGCCACGCAGGTGGACGTGCACGAACGCGTGATCGTGATCGACGTGTCGGAAACGCACGACGAATTGCTTGCGTTCATCAACCCGGAAATCATCTGGTCGAGCGATGAGAGGAAGTTGTCGGAAGAGGGCTGCCTGTCGGTGCCCGGGATCTACGACAACGTCGAGCGTGCCGAGAAAGTGCGCGTGCGTGCGCTCAACGAGAAGGGCGAAACGTTCGAGCTCGATTGCGAGGACCTCCTCGCCGTGTGCATCCAGCACGAGATGGATCACCTGATGGGCCGCGTGTTCGTCGAATATTTGTCGCCGCTGAAGCAAACGCGCATCAAGAGCAAGATGAAGAAGCTCGCCCACGCGATGTAACGCGCTTTCAACTTGCCCGCCGCTCGTTCATGACTCATTCGTTGCGCGTCATCTTTGCCGGTACGCCGGAATTCGCCGCGGCCGCGCTGGCCGCGATTCATCGCGCCGGGTTTGCCGTGCCGCTCGTCTTGACGCAGCCGGACCGGCCCGCGGGACGCGGCATGAAGCTGCAGGCGAGCCCCGTCAAGCGCTACGCACAGGAGCATGGCCTCGCGGTTGCGCAGCCCACGTCGCTGCGCCGCGCCGGCAAGTACCCCGAGGAAGCCGCCGCCGGCATCGAGCAACTGCGCGCGACGCCGCACGACGTGATGGTGGTCGCCGCCTACGGGCTGATCCTGCCGCAGGAAGTGCTCGACATTCCGCGCTTCGGCTGCATCAACATTCACGCGTCGCTGCTGCCGCGCTGGCGCGGCGCGGCGCCGATTCATCGCGCAATCGAAGCGGGCGACGCGCAAACCGGCATCACGCTGATGCAGATGGACGCCGGCCTCGACACCGGCGCGATGATCTCCGAAGTCCGCACCCCGATCTCCGACGACGACACCACCGCCACGCTTCACGACCGCCTCGCCGAGCACGGCGCGCAACTGATCGTCGATGCCCTGATCGAGCTCGAGCGCAGCGGCAAGCTGGCCTCGACCCCGCAACCGGCCGACGGCGTGACCTACGCCGAGAAAATCGCCAAGCACGAAGCGGCGCTCGACTGGTGCCGCCCGGCCGAGGCGCGCGCGCGCCAGGTGCGCGCGTTCGATCCATTCCCCGGCGGCGCCGGCACGCTCGCCGACGGCAGCACCGTCAAGATCTGGGCCGCCACCGCCGTGGCCTCGCCGACCTCCGGCAACGACAAGGCGCCAGGCACCATCACCGAGGTTTCTCCCGACGGCGTGCTGGTCGCTTGCGGCGAAGGCGCACTGCGTTTGACGCAATTGCAGAAGCCCGGTGGCAAGCGCCTGCCGGTGCGCGAATTCCTTGCCGGTTCGCCGCTCGCCGCAGGCCAGCGCTTCGAGCTTCCCGAGGCGCAATAGGCGCGGCGCGCACCCCGGAGCATCGTTGATTCCGCCGGCGTTCCCTGCGCCCGCCGCGAGCCCGCCGCGCGTTAGAATCCTCCATGCAGCAGACCATGGTTTTCGAGGGTTCATCACATGTTCGGCATCGTCCATTTCGAGTTTTTCATCGTCGCGGTTTTTCTCCTGAACATCACGCCGGGGCCGGATACCGCTTATATCGTCGGGCGCAGCGTCGCCCAGGGCCGCGGCGCGGGGCTGATGTCGGCGCTCGGCATTTCGGCGGGCTGCTGCATTCACTCGCTGGCCTGCGCGTTCGGGCTGACCGCGCTGCTGGCCGCGTCGGCCACCGCGTTCACCATCGTCAAATTCGTCGGCGCGATTTATCTGATCTATCTGGGTGGGCGCCTGATCTTCACGAAGACGGCCGCGGTTGCACCTGTCGGCGACGCGCGTGCGCCGTCCACGCCGAAGTCGCTGCGGCAGTTGTTCCTGCAAGGCTTCTGGACCAATGTGCTGAACCCGAAGGTCGTGCTGTTCTTCGTGTCGTTCTTCCCGCAGTTCGTGGCGACGGGCAGCGAACACAAGACCTTCGCGTTTCTGGCGCTCGGCGCGGTCTTCGTGCTGATGAGCATGGTCTGGAACAGCTTCGTCGCGTGGATCGCGGGCAGCGTCACGCAGCGTTTCTCGGGCAAGCCGACGGTCAAGCGTTGGCTCGATCGCGGCGTCGGCAGCGCGTTCGTGGGCCTCGGCATCAAACTCGCGACCGCCTCGCGATGATTGAATTTTCCCGCATCGCCCATATCTAACGTTTCGCTTACAATCTGGCGCCGCAATCGCGCGGCACGGAGATGAAGGCCACGCTCGGGGCAAGGAGTTGCAGACATGTTCAATTGGGTGAAAACCGCGATGTTGATGGCCGCGATTACGGCCCTTTTCATCGTGATCGGCGGGATGATCGGCGGGTCGCGCGGCATGATGCTCGCGCTCGTAATCGCCCTTGGGATGAATTTCTTTTCGTACTGGTTCTCCGACAAGATGGTCCTGCGCATGTACAACGCGCAGGAAGTCGACGAAAACAGCGCGCCGCAGTTCTATCGGATGGTGCGCGATCTCGCCACGCGCGCGAACCTGCCGATGCCGCGCGTCTACCTGATCAACGAAGACGCGCCGAACGCATTCGCCACCGGCCGCAATCCGGAGCACGCGGCGGTCGCGGCGACCACCGGCATTCTGCGCGTGCTGTCCGAGCGCGAAATGCGCGGCGTGATGGCGCACGAGCTTTCGCACGTGAAGCACCGCGACATTCTGATCTCGACGATTTCTGCGACCATGGCCGGCGCGATTTCCGCGTTGGCGAACTTCGCGATGTTCTTCGGCGGCCGCGACGAAAACGGGCGTCCCGCGAACCCGATCGCGAGCATCGCGGTTGCGCTGCTCGCGCCGATTGCGGGCGCGCTGATCCAGATGGCGATTTCGCGTGCGCGCGAATTCGAAGCCGACCGTGGCGGCGCGCAAATTTCGGGCGACCCGCAGGCCTTGGCGTCGGCGCTCGACAAGATCCATCGCTATGCGAGCGGCATTCCGTTCCCGACGGCCGAGGCGCATCCGGCCACCGCGCAGATGATGATCATGAATCCGCTCTCGGGCGGAGGTATCGCGAACCTGTTCTCGACACACCCTGCGACCGAAGAGCGCATCGCGCGTCTGATGGAAATGGCGCGCACCGGGCGCTTCGACTGAGCCGCCGCGTCGTTCGGCGCGTCGATCCTGAAGTACTGAAGAGCGGGCCCGCGAGGCTCGCTTTTTTTTCGCACTGTTCGTCGCCACCGCGCGACAGCGTCTGCCGCCGCCCCCGCACGGCGGCGCCCCACCGGCGCCACGCTACAATGTGCGCTGATTGCGCCGCGCGCACCGTGCGGCTGGCCCTTGCTCCCTTCATGACTTCAAAGCCTTCTTCGCGTTCTGCTTCCTCGTCGGCGCGCTCGCGCGAATCCCGTTTGTCGGTGCTGCATCTGTCACCCGAATCGCTCGGGTTCGCGCTCGACTGCGCGGCTCAGGCCGTCGGCGCCGTGCGTCTAGGCGCGGCCTTGCCCGCGGCGCTGCAAAGCGTGTTCGTGTCGATGCCCGAGGGCAACGCCGCAGCGGCGCGCGGCGCGGTGCAGGACATCGCCTATCGCACGATGCGGCGTCTCGCGACCGCCGAGTGGCTGATTGGGAAGCTCGTGAAGAAAGCGCCACCGCCGCACGTCGCGCATGTGCTTGCGTGCGCGCTCGCACTGCTCGTCGACGACGAAGCGAGCGCCGCTTACACGCCGTTTACGGTCGTCGACCAGGCGGTCAGGGCGATCGGCGCGCGCCGCGAGTTCGGGTTCGCGAAGGGGCTCGTCAACGCGGTGTTGCGTAACTTCTTGCGCGAGCGCGACACGTTGCTCGCCGCCGTGCAAGCCGACGAAGCCGCGCGCTGGAACTATCCGGCCTGGTGGATCGACGCGGTGAAGCGCGCATGGCCCGAGGCGTGGCAATCGGTGCTGGCCGTCGGCAACACGCAAGGTCCGCTGACGTTGCGCGTGAACGCGCGCCATTCGACGGTCGACGCCTATCTGCAAGAGTTGCAACGCCAGCAGATCGCCGCAAGCAAGGCCGGCGAGCACGCGGTCACGCTCGCCACGCCGATGCCGGTCGAGCGCATTCCGGGCTTCAGCGAAGGGGTCGTGTCTGTGCAGGACGCAGGCGCGCAACTCGCCGCGCAATTGCTCGGCGTGCGCGACGGCATGCGCGTGCTCGACGCATGCGCGGCCCCTGGCGGCAAGACCGGCCATCTGCTCGAACTCGCCAACATTCAACTCGTTGCGCTCGAAAGCGATGCGTCGCGCGCGCGCCGCATCGGCGAAAATCTGCGGCGTCTGAAGCTCGAAGCGGAAGTGCGCATCGGCGACGCGGGCAACCCCGCGCAGTGGCACGACGATCTTGACCAACCGTTCGACCGCATCCTCGCCGACGTGCCATGCTCTGCGTCGGGCATCGTGCGGCGTCATCCGGATATCCGCTGGCTGCGTCGCCAGTCGGATATCGCCGCGCTCGTCGCCGAACAGCGCCGCATTCTCGACGCGCTGTGGCCGCTCGTGAAACCCGGCGGCGAGTTGCTTTACGTTACCTGTTCGGTCTTCCCCGAAGAAGGCGAGTTGCAGGCTCAGTGGTTTGGAAACCAGCATCAGGATGCGGTACGATTGGACGCGCCGGGGCAGCTTTTACCCTCAGTTGCTCGCGCGCCCGCCGACTCATCGGCCGGTTCTCATGCTGGACGACCCGCTGAATTCAGCGCCGGCACGAACTCAGACCACGACGGATTTTTCTACGCGCGCTTTCAGAAACGGTGACCATAAAACGCTTCTTCCCGCTTCGGCTCGCTGCCGTGCTCTGGATCGCGCTGGCCGTCTGGCTTGCAGCGCCGGGCGCGGCGCATGCTGACTCGATCGCGGTGCAGCGGGCGTCGCTGCAGGCGGACAACGGCGGTTGGAGTCTCGATGCGCATTTCGAATTCGAGCTGAACAGCAATCTCGAAGACGCGGTCAACAAAGGCATTCCGCTTTATTTCACGACCGATTTCGAATTGAGCCGGCCGCGCTGGTACTGGTTCGACGAGCAGCCGGTCAGCGTGTCGCAAAGCTTGCGGCTGTCGTTCCAGCCGCTCACGCGCGAATATCGCGTGTCGAGCGTGCAGTCGGGCGGCTTGCAGCTCGGCTTTTCCACGCTGAAGGATGCGCTCGCCGTGATCAAGCACGTGACGTCGTGGCACGTGATCGACCGCAATGAGGTGCGTGTCGGCGAAACCTATAACGCGTCGGTGCGCATGCAACTCGACATCGGGCTGATGCCCAAGCCGTTCCAGATCGACGCGGTGAACAACCGCGACTGGAACCTCGCCTCCGATTGGAAGCGCTTCACTTTCACGGCGGCCGATCGTGCTAGATAAAGTGCGCTCATCTTCCACCAGTGTCAGCAGCATCGTCGTGCGCGTGCTGGTGTCGACGGTCGCGGTCACGGCCGTGCTGCTGCTCGTATTGCTGGCCGCCGCGAGCGCGAACACCGAATTCTTCGACCGCTATTACCAGTGGCTGTACGCGGCCAACGTCGCCGTCGCGATGATCTTTCTGCTGGTGGTGGCGACGCTCGTCGTCATCATCGTTGTGCGCTTACGCACGGGCAAATTCGGCACACGGCTGCTCGCGAAGCTCGCGTTCTTCATGGCGCTGGTCGGCGTGGTGCCGGGCGGCATCATCTACATCGTGTCGTATCAGTTCGTGTCGCGCAGCATCGAGTCGTGGTTCGACGTGAACGTCGAAACCGCGCTAGCGTCCGGCCTCAATCTCGGGCGCGGCATGCTCGACGCGTCGCTGTCCGATTTGCAGACGAAGGCGCGTCTGATGTCCGAGCAGATCGCGAGCGCGGATGCGGCCGGCACCACGCTGACGTTGCTGCGTCTGCGCGACCAGTTCGGCGTGCAGGACGCGACGATCGTGGAGCCGACCCGCAGCATGTCGGGCGCGACGCCGGACATGCACGTGGTCGCGCAGGCGTCCAGCAATTACGCGATGCTGCTGCCGAACGATCTGCCGACACCGTTGATGATCGAGCAGGCGCGAGGCCACGGCTATGCGGCGATCGAAGGCGAGGTGGACGGCGACGCGCACGCGCAGGGCGGCAAGGGCGCGCTGCGTCTGCGCGTGGTGCAGCGTATTCCCGATGCGAACGCATCGCTATTGCAGCCCGCCGAGCGCTTCCTGCAACTGACGCAGCCAGTTTCGACGACACTCGCGCGCAATGCCGACGCGGTGCAGCGCGCGTATCGCGAGTATCAGGAGAAGGCGCTCGGCCGCACCGGCCTGCGCAAGATGTACATCGGCACGCTGACGCTGTCGCTGTTTCTCGCGACCTTCATCGCGATGATGCTCGCGCTCGCGCTCGGCAATCAGCTCGCGCGGCCGCTGTTTCTGCTCGCGCAGGGCACGAAGGAAATCACCGAGGGCGACTACACGCCGAAGCGCGAGATCAAATCGCGCGACGAACTGGGCTTCCTGACTCAGTCGTTCAACGCGATGACGCGGCAGTTGGCGGAAGCGCGCGGGGCCGTCGAGAAAAATCGTATCGCGCTCGAGCATTCGAAGGCGTATCTCGAGAGCATCCTCGCGAACCTGACCGCGGGCGTGTTCGTATTCGACCGGCAATTCCGGCTGACCACCGCGAATCGCGGCGCCGAGCGGATTTTCCGTCAGCCGTTCCAGACGGTGCTCGGTTCGTCGCTCGATCAGATCGGCGTGCTCGGCGAATTCGGCGCGATGGTGCGCAAGGCATTCGCCGATCGCGAAGCGGCGAGCGAAGACGGCCATGACGACAACGGTCATTGGCAGCAGCAGTTCTCGGTGCCGGTTCCCGGCGAGACCGAGCCGCTCACGTTGCTCGTGCGCGGCGCACGGCTCGTCGCGGCGAACGAGCGCGATGCCGAAGACATCCAGACCGCGGGCTACGTGGTCGTGTTCGACGACATCTCCGACGTGATCTCCGCACAGCGGTCGATTGCATGGGGCGAAGTCGCACGGCGCCTCGCGCACGAGATCAAGAATCCGCTCACGCCGATTCAACTGTCGGCCGAGCGTTTGCAGATGAAGCTCGCCGACAAGCTCGCGCCGTCGGATGCGGACGTGCTGAAGCGCGGTGCGACGACGATCGTCAATCAGGTTGCGGCGATGAAGCAGATGGTCGACGATTTCCGCGACTACGCGCGCACGCCGCCCGCGGTCCTCGCGCATCTGCAATTGAACGATCTGGTCAGCGAAGTGCTCACGCTGTACGGTATCGAGGAAGGCAAGGGTGTGATCCAGGTCGAGCTTGCGGCCTTGCCGGCAATACGCGGCGACGCGACGCAATTGCGTCAGGTGATCCACAACCTGCTGCAGAACGCGCAGGACGCGGTCGCGGAAGTCGCGCATCCGCGTGTTTTGCTCGAGACGAGGACAGTAGAATACGGAGACCCCGACGTGCAAGGCAAGGCGCGCGTCGCGGTACGTCTGACCGTGTCGGATAACGGACCGGGCTTCCCCGCGCGTATCCTCACGCGCGCGTTCGAGCCGTACGTGACGACCAAGGCCAAAGGTACGGGTCTGGGACTTGCGATGGTCAAGAAGATCGTCGACGAACATGGCGCGCGCATCGACATTCGCAATCGCATGAAGGCTGGCGACGTGATCGAAGGCGCGCAGATTTCGATTCTCTTCCTTCAACTGGCGGACGAGCCCGCGCAGCCGGGTGCACCTGGTTCGGGTGCGCATCTGGCGCATGGTGGCGCGTCGCAGGGAACGACAAAAGCAACAGTGCAGACAAGGGCAGCGTAAATGGCAACCATCCTGGTGGTAGATGATGAAATGGGCATCCGGGAACTGCTCTCGGAGATCCTCAGCGACGAGGGACACGTCGTGGAGGCCGCTGAAAACGCGCAGGAGGCGCGCGAGTTCCGGCTGCGTCAGGCGCCGGACCTCGTGCTGCTCGACATCTGGATGCCGGACACCGACGGCGTAACGCTGCTCAAGGAATGGGCCGCGCAAGGTCAATTGACGATGCCCGTCATCATGATGTCCGGTCACGCGACGATCGACACCGCAGTCGAGGCCACAAAGATCGGCGCGCTCAACTTCCTCGAAAAGCCGATCGCGTTGCAGAAGCTGCTGAAGGCGGTCGAGCAGGGACTTGCGCGCGGCAACTCGGCGGCCGTGCCTGGCGGTGTGGCCGCGAAGCCGGCGTTGCCGGTCAGCGCATCGTCGGTCGCGTCGGCGGCCGCGTTGCCGATGCTGTCGGCCGATGGCGTCGGCGGCGGCGCGCTCGCCGCGCAAACCGCGTCGATCTCGTTCGACATTCCGCTGCGCGATGCGCGCGACGCGTTCGAGCGCGCGTACTTCGAATATCACCTTGCGCGCGAGAACGGCAGCATGACGCGCGTCGCCGAGAAAACCGGTTTGGAGCGCACGCATCTTTATCGCAAGCTGAAGCAACTCGGCGTCGATCTCGGCAAGAACAAGGGCGAGTAAGCGCCATGTGTTGCATGCAAACGCGGCCCGGCAATATTTTTTATGAAAGGGCTTGCTGAACTGCAGATCGCTTGATATAGTTTCGTTCTTCGTTGGCCCGGTAGCTCAGTTGGTAGAGCAGCGGATTGAAAATCCGCGTGTCGGTGGTTCGATTCCGCCCCAGGCCACCAGGAT
Source organism: Paraburkholderia sp. BR10954 (assembly GCF_040965775.1). NCBI lineage: Bacteria > Pseudomonadati > Pseudomonadota > Betaproteobacteria > Burkholderiales > Burkholderiaceae > Paraburkholderia > Paraburkholderia sp. BR10954. The sequence continues at coordinate 115,802 of NZ_JBFRCK010000012.1, read as the reverse complement.
TCAGCCCCAGGAAATCGCAAGATTCCTGGGGCTTTTCCGTTTGGCGGACAAGTCGTCACTTTGGCACGCCATGCAGTGGGAGCCGCGACGCGTAGGACAACAGGCGTCGGTGACATTCGGTGTCGCGTGATAAAATCGCGCCAGTTCAAGGACTTGCATGCAGGCGTCGCACGCGGTCGTATACCGCGCGAATGCGGTGCCGAGCGTATCGCACCGAAGCACCCAATCCTTCGCCCGACGATCGGCGGTATAAGCGCCCAGCCACGTTCACGCGCAACGCGCGACCTATACTGCTTTGGGCCGGCACAATGCCGGCACACGTCGCGCCGCGTTGCTCGCATAGCGCATCTCGCGCAGCGCGACGTGGCGCTCTCATTCACGGAGTATCACGGTGATCCGCAAAGACGCTAAGCGTAGCGCGCTCGTGCTGTTTTCCGGCGGCCAGGATTCCGCCACGTGTCTCGCGTGGGCGCTCGATCGTTACGACACGGTCGAAACGATCGGCTTCGACTATGGTCAGCGTCATCGGGTCGAGCTCGAATGCCGCGAGGGGTTCCGTCAGGCCGTCGTGCGTACGTTTCCGGCGTGGGCCGATCGTCTCGGCGACGATCACACGATCGACCTGTCGCTGCTCGGCGCGATCAGCGACACCGCGATGACGCGCGAGATCGAGATCGAAGCCACGGCCAATGGGTTGCCGAACACGTTCGTGCCGGGCCGCAATCTGATGTTCATGACGATCGCCGCGGCCATCGCGTATCGGCGCGGTTTGCAGGTGCTGGTCGGCGGGATGTGCGAGACGGACTTCTCGGGCTACCCCGATTGCCGCGACGACACGATGAAGGCGTTGCAGGTTGCGCTGAATCTCGGCATGGACAAGCGTTTTGCGCTGGAGACACCGCTAATGTGGCTCGACAAGGCCGATACATGGCGTCTCGCGCACGAGCTCGGCGGCGACGCACTGGTCGAACTGGTGCGCGTCGAGACCCATACTTGCTACCTCGGCGAGCGCGCCGAACTGCATTCATGGGGCTTCGGCTGCGGCGAATGCCCGGCATGCCGGTTGCGCAAACGTGGCTATGAGGCTTACCTCGCCGGTGAGAAAGTCACCGAGCACGTGTGACGGTTCGCGCAAGAGCGCGCATCATTGATTCAGGAACACAGGACAGAAAGCAGCATGACGTACGCGGTCAAGGAAATCTTCTACACGTTGCAGGGCGAGGGCGCGAATGCCGGGCGGCCGGCCGTGTTCTGCCGTTTTGCAGGCTGCAATCTGTGGTCGGGCCGCGAAGAGGATCGCGCGGAAGCCGTCTGCCGTTTCTGCGACACCGACTTCGTCGGCACCGACGGAGAGAACGGCGGCAAGTACCGCACACCTGACGAACTCGTCGCGATGATCGCGTCGCAATGGCCGCAAGGCGAGGGCGAACGCTTCGTCGTGTGCACCGGCGGCGAGCCGATGCTGCAGATCGATCCGCCGCTCGTCGACGCGCTGCACGCGGCCGGCTTCGAGATCGCGATCGAGACCAACGGTTCGCTGCCGGTGCTCGACACGATCGACTGGATCTGCGTGAGCCCGAAGGCCGACGCGCCCCTCGTCGTGACGAAGGGCAACGAACTGAAGGTCGTGATCCCGCAGGACAACCAGCGCCTCGCCGACTACGCGAAGCTCGACTTCGAGTATTTCCTCGTCCAGCCGATGGACGGTCCGTCGCGCGACATCAACACGAAGCTCGCGATCGACTGGTGCAAGCGTCATCCGCAGTGGCGCCTGTCGATGCAGACTCACAAGTATCTGAACATTCCCTGATTTGCCGTGCTGACGATTACCCGAAAACTCGAATTCGACGCGGGCCACCGCATCCCCGATCACCGCAGCCAGTGCCGTAATCTGCACGGCCATCGCTATGTGCTCGAAATCACGCTGCAAGGCGATCTGGTCGACACCGAAGGCGCGCCCGACCGCGGCATGGTGATGGATTTCGCCGACGTGAAGTCGCTCGCAAACGAGCACCTGGTCGACAAGTGGGACCACGCGTTTCTCGTCTACGAAGGCGACACGCAGGTGCGTGGCTTTCTCGACAGCATGGCGGGTCACAAGACGGTCGTGATCGATCGCATTCCCACGGTCGAAAACCTCGCCGCGATTGCATTCGATATCCTCGCGAACGTCTACGACGCGCACTACGGCGTGAACCTGCGCTTGCATAAAGTGCGTCTGTACGAGACGCCGAACTGCTGGGCCGACGTGGTCCGCGACTAGCTTACCGCCTGAATCCACACCCCGCCGCGCGAGCGAACTCTCGCGTTATTGTCACGGTATGATCGTTCCGACCAACACACGGAGCGAGACATGCCGGTCACCGCATCGCGTCGCAGCAAGCATCGAGGCCGTCAGCGCCCCGGTGCCTGCCTGATTCGCTATCTGGCCCCGCTTCGCATTGCAAACCTGCGCGAGGCCAGCCGATGAGCACCTTCACCAACTCCCTCAAACAACGTCTGAAGGACAACGCGCCGCTGTTCGGGCTGTGGTTGTCGCTCGGCAGCGAGGCCGCCGCCGAAGCGCTCGCGCACGCCGGCTTCGACTGGCTGCTGATCGACATGGAGCACGCGCCGAACGATAGCGGCGGCGTCGAGTCGCAATTGCGCGCGATCGCCGCCGCCCATCTGCCGAGCGAGCCGGTGGTGCGCGTGCCCGCGAGCGAGCCGTGGCTCGTCAAGCGCGTGCTCGACGCCGGCGCGCGCACGCTGATGTTCCCGAACATCGAATCCGCTGAAGACGCGGCACGCGCCGTGCGGCTCACCCAATATCCGACCGCGGAGGCGCTCGACGGCCTGCGCGGTGTCGCGGGCGTCGTGCGTGCGGCCGGCTACGGCATGCGGCGCGACTACGTGCAGACGGCGAACGCACAAATCGCGACGATTGTGCAGATCGAATCGGCGCGCGGCTTGCGCGAGGTCGAGCAAATCGCGGCGACGCCGGGCGTCGACTGCGTGTTCGTCGGGCCGGCCGATCTGGCCGCGAGCCTCGGTCATCTCGGCGACGCGAAGCACGCGGACGTGCAGGCGGCGATGGCGCGCATCGTCAGCGCGGCCGACCAAGCCGGCATTGCCGCCGGCATCTTCGCGATGGACGTGGCCGGCGCGCGGCAGCATCGCGACGCGGGCTTTCGCTTCGTGGCGCTGGCCGCCGACGTGATCTGGATGTTGCGCGCGACGCGCCAGGCATTACAGGAGGTGAGGTCATGAACGGCAGAGTGCAGCGGGGCGCCGGGCCGAGGATTGCGCGGGCGACCGCGCAAGTGACCATTACGGCGGCGGCGCTGCTCGCGAGTACCGCGTGGAGCGCCGCGTACGCACAGGATCACGTCGCCAGGTCGAACGATCCGCAGACGCAATCCGCAGTGGCCGATTACAACGCCGGCAACCTCGCCGCTGCGCTGACCGAATTCCGCGAGGCCGCCGAGCGCGGCAGCCGGCTCGCCCAGTTCAACTACGCGATGATGCTGCTCAACGGCGAAGGCACGCCGGTCAACGTCGACGAAGGCAAGAAGTGGCTGCGCAAGGCCGCCGACGCGAACATGTCGCACGCGCAATACGTGTACGGCAAGATGTACGACGATGGCGAGTTCGTCGAGCGCGACCCGGTGGAGGCGCATCGCTGGTTCATGAAGGCCGCTGCGCAGGGTCATGTGCAGGCGGAACTCGCGCTCGCGAATCAGTTCCTCGACGGACGTGGTACCGAGCGCGACAACAAGCAGGCGTTCGTCTGGTACAAGAAGGCGGCGCAGGGCGGCGACATGACCGCGCAGTATGTGACCGGCTCGTTCTACGAGCGCGGCGGCGATGGTGTCGACCGGAATCTGAATGTGGCGCGCGCGTATTACGCGGCCGCGGCGGCACAGGGCGATCCGGCCGCGCGCCTGAAGTATCAGCAGTTGAGCGCGCAGTTGCGCGATCAGAAGGAAGTGAAACCCCAGTAGTGAAGCAGCAATCAAGCAAAAGGGCGCTCGCAAAGAGCGCCCTTTTGGCATTTTCGATTGCTGCGTGCCGTTAGCTACGCTTAGCTCTGCATCAACCGCTTCTGTCGCGCGACACTCATGATCAGCCCGGTCGCGACACCCAGTGTAGTCAGCGCGGTGCCGCCGTAACTCATGAACGGCAACGGCACGCCGACCACCGGCAGAATGCCGCTCACCATGCCGATATTGACGAACGCGTACGTGAAGAACGCCATCGTCAACGAGCCGGCCAATAATCGCCCGAACAAGGTCGCGCCATTGGCCGCGATGTAGAGCCCGCGCGCGATCAATAGCATGTACAGCGTGAGCAGCACGATCCCGCCCGCCAATCCGAACTCTTCGGAAAACACCGCGAAGATGAAGTCGGTGTGCTTTTCGGGGATGAACTCCAGATGCGCTTGCGTTCCCTTCAGCCAGCCCTTGCCGAGCGGGCCGCCCGAACCGATCGCTATCACCGCCTGAATCGTGTGGAAGCCTTTGCCGAGCGGGTCCGAGGTCGGATCGAGCAGCGTGCAGATACGGTGCTTCTGATAGTCGTGCATCAGCGGCCACTGCACTTCGGGCTGACAGATCTTGTCCTGGAACGCCGCGATCGACACAACCGCGATCACGCCTGCGATCAGCACCGGCACGATCAGCTTGAAACTCAGCCCCGCGAAGTAGATCACGAACAGGCCGGCGGCGAACACGAGCACGGCCGTGCCGAGGTCGGGCTGCTTCGCGATCAGGCCGACCGGCACGATGAGGATCGCGAAGCCGACCAGGTAGTCGTACCAGCGCATCACGCCTTCGCGGCGCTGGTAGTACCAGGCGAGCATCAGCGGTGTCGCGATCTTCAGTATTTCCGATGGCTGGATCACCACGCCGACGTTGATCCAGCGCTTCGCGCCTTTGCGCGTGAGACCGAACATCGCGACCGCGACCAGTAGCGCGATCCCGAACGTGTAAAGCGGGACCGCGAAGCGCATCAGCGTGTTGGGCGGCACATTGGCGAGCCCCCACATCAGCACGAAGGTGAGCAGGATGTTGCGCAACTGGTCTTCGACGCGGCCCGGCATATCGAGACTCGCGCTGTACAGCGTGACGATGCCGACGCACAGCAGCAGAAACACGATCAGGGCGAGCGGACGGTCGAAGCCCGCGAACATCCGCTTGATGCGGTCGAGCCAGGCGCGCTTGTCGAATTGCATGCCTTTCTCCTTATTCGTCGATACCGCCGGTGGCGAGCTGGCGCGGTGACGCGCCCTGGACGCTGTCCTCGCGCGATGGGGCCGCGACGCTCGGCGCCGGCTCGCTGGCCGGACGGGGTTTGTGCGGGGCGTCGGACGTACGCGACGCGGATTTCTTTGCCGCGGCCAAAGCCGATGCCGGCCTGGCCGCCGACGCCGCCCGCGCCGCACTGGCCGAAGCCGCTGCCGGTGCGCTGGCAGGCACCGTTGCCGCCGCGCCAGCCGATGCCGCCACCGGCACGGACGCGCCGTTCGCGCCCGAAGCCGCAACAGCCGCCGACGCACCCGAGGCCGCCGCGGCAGCCGCCGCCCCCGGCACTGGCAGTGCCTTGAAGCCCGCCGCAATCCTGAGCGGCTGGGCGCCCTCATGCTGCGCCGGCGTCTCACCGACCTGTGGCGCGGACGCTTCGACGGTGTTCGATGCCGCTGCCGCGACGGCTGCTTCGACCACGCCGGGCTTGTTCTTGCCGACCAGGTAATAGTCGAGCACCCTGCGCGCGATCGGACCGGCCGCCTCCGCGCCCCAGCCGCCGTTTTCGACGATCAGCGCGAGCGCGATCTTCGGTTGCTCGACGGGCGCGAACGCGATGAACAGCGCGTGATCGCGCAAATTCTCAGCGATCGCGTGACCCTTGTAGTTCGCGCCTTGCAGCGAGTACACCTGCGCGGTACCGGTCTTGCCTGCCGCCTGGTACGCCGCGCCGGCGAACACCTTGGCCGCCGTGCCGTTCGTGACCACGCCTTCCATCGCATGCTTGATGAAGTCGATGTCCTGCTGCTTGACCGCGATCCTGTCACTCGGGTCGCGCACCACTGGCCGCGTGTCCTTCGTGATCGGATTCTCGATGTCGCGCACGAGGTGCGGCTTCATCACGACGCCGTTGTTCGCGAGCGTTGCGGTGGCATGCGCGAGCTGCAGGATCGTGAACGAGTTGTAGCCCTGGCCGATGCCGAGGCTGACCGTCTCGCCTTCGTACCACTTCTGCTGCTCGGGTTTGCGGTACGCGTGGCGCTTCCAGTCGGTCGACGGCAGGATGCCCTTCGCTTCGCCGGCGATGTCGATGCCGGTGATCTGCCCGAAGCCCCACGGTTTCATGAAGTTCGCGATGTTGTTGACGCCGAGATCGTGCGCGAGCATGTAGAAGTACGTGTCGTTCGACACGACGATCGCACGGTTCATGTCCACCCAACCCTGGCCCGAGCGCACGTCGTTGCGGAATGTGTGGCCGCCGAACGTGTAGTAGCCGGGGTCCTGGAAGCCCCAGCTCGGCGTGCGCTTGTGCAGCGACAGCGCGGCGAGCGCCATGAACGGCTTGTAGGTCGAGCCCGGTGGGTAGGTGCCGTGTAGCGGCCGGTTCAGCAGCGGATGGTCGGGCGAGTTGTTCAGCTCGTCCCAGGTCTGCTGGTCGATGCCGTCGACGAATGAATTCGGGTCAAAGCTCGGCGCCGACACGAACGCGAGCACGTCGCCGGTGGACGGCTCGATCGCCACGAGCGCGCCGCGACGTCCGGCGAACGCCTGCTCGGCGACCTGCTGAAGGCCGATGTCGAGCGATAGCACGAGGTTGTTGCCCGGCGTCGCCTGGGTGCGCGACAGCGTGCGCACCGGGCGGCCGCCCGCCGTCACCTCGACTTCCTCGAAGCCGGTCTGGCCGTGCAGCTCGGTTTCGTAGCTCTGCTCGACGCCGATCTTGCCGATGTAATCGGTGCCCTTGTAGTTGTTCGCGTCCAGACGCGGATCGTAGTGGTCCGGATCGCTGTCGTTCTGATCGCTGGCGTCGTCGATGCGGTCCTGGTCGCGCTGCGAAATCCGTCCGATGTAGCCGATCACGTGCGCGGCGGTCGGCCCGAGCGGGTACTGACGGAACAGCCGCGCGCGCACTTCGACGCCGGGGAAACGGAAGCGCTGCGCGGTGAAGCGCGCGACTTCGTCGTCGGTCAGGCGCGTGCGGATCGGCAGACTTTCGAAGTTCTTCGAGTCTTCCTGGAGCTTCTTGAAGCGGCGGCGGTCGCGCGCGTCTATCGAGACTACCGTAGCGAGGTTGTCGACCACGTTATCGAGCGTGTCGTTCAGCTTCGAGGGTGTGATTTCGAGCGTGTAGGCCGAGTAGTTTTTCGCGAGCACGACGCCGTTGCGGTCGGTGATGATGCCGCGGTTCGGCACGATCGGCGCGACGGAGATGCGGTTTTCATCGGCCTGCAGCGAGTACTTGCTGTAGTGCCAGACCTGCAGGAACAGGAAGCGAAAGCCGATCAGCCCGAAGCAGACGAACACGAACAGGCCCGCCGCCGCGACGCGCAGGCGGAATTTCGTGAGCTGCTGTTGAGTGTCCTTGAATTCGGTCATGCGATTCTGCAAAAGGCCGGCATGCGGCCATCAAGAGTGTGCGCCCAAATTGGCCGCGGGCCGTGGGCCCGATGCGGGTTCAAATGGGGCGCGTATCGTCCGGGTCGGCGGGGCGGCGCTGCGGCATCAGCAACAAGATGCTCGCGAGCGGCCACAGCGCGGCTTCGACGAAACCGTCGATCAGATAACTCCAGCCCGGAAACGCCGCACCGGTCAACAACCGGATCACGAACGGCACCAGTTGCGCGACGACGAGTAGCGGCATCACCGCGAACGTTTGCACGCCGAGCGACATCCACAGCACGCGGCGGTGAATCGTGATCGCGCCGTACGACAGCAGCGTGTAGGCGAGCGCGTGCTCGCCGAGCAGGCTCGCGTTGTGCACGTCCATCAGCAGGCCCAGAAAAAACGCGATGCCCATGCCGACCTTGCGCGGCTGATGCACATTCCAGAACAGCAACACGAGCGCGACGAAATCGGGCACGCCGGCGAGACGCCCCCACGGCATCAGGTTCAGCAGGAACGCGGAGGCGAGGCTGAACGCGATGAAGTACGGGTTGACCGGCTGCAGGATGTATTGCGGGCGATTCATGGCTGAGCCCCCGGCTCGGCTTGCGGCTTCGCGTTCTTCGCGGCGGCCGGTTTGTCGGCTTTTCGGTCGGCTGCGGGCTTTTCGGACTTCTTGTCGGCGGCGGGTTTTTCGGACTTCTTGTCGGCGCTGGGTTTGGCCGGCGCCTTCTCCGTGGATTTGGCTGCCGGCTTTTCGGCCGCGGCTTTGTCGGCGGTGTTCTTGTCGGCCGGCTTGGCGGCCGCGGATTTGTCCGCCGCGCCCTTGCCTTCCGCGGCTTTGGCGCCCTTCTTCGCTTTCGCTTCTTTCGCGACGGTCGCCGCGTCGGGCTCGTCGGCCGGGCGCGGTGGCGCGGTGTTCTGGACGTGCAGCACCAGCACCTGACGCGCGCCGCGCACCGCCGCGACCGGCAGACTGACCACGCGGGCAAACGCGGTGTCGGCCTGCCTGTCGACGCGCACGACCTTCGCGACCGGCAGCCCCGGCGGATACACGCCGTCGAGACCGCTGGTGACGAGCTCGTCGCCGGTCTGCACGTCGGCGCTGATCGGCACGAAGCGCAGATCGAGCGTGTCGCCCTTCGGCGTGCCGTAGATCACGCTGCGCAAGCCGGTGCGCAGAATTTCGACCGGCACCGCCTGGTCCTTGTCCGTCAGCAGCGTGACTTCGGCCTGCAGCGGGAACACCCGTGTGACCTGGCCGATTACGCCGTCCTCGTCGACGACCGGCGAGCCGTTCTGGATGCCTTGCTGCGCGCCGCGTCCGATCACGACCTTCTGCGTGAACGGATCGCGCGTGTCGTACTGGATTTCGGCGGGAAGCGATTGCGTGGTCAGCTGCTGCGACAGTTGCATCAGTGCGCGCAGATGACTATTTTCGGCAGCGAGCGACGCGGCCGTGTTGGCCTGCTGCGACAGCTGCAGGTCCTTCTCGCGCAGCTTTGCGTTTTCGTTGCGCAGCGTGGCGCTCGTCACGGCGAGGTCGGCGGCGCCCATGAAGATGTCGCGCGGCACGAGCGCCGCGCGCTGCAACGGATAAAGACCCGCGCCGAGCACGCCGCGGACGATTTCGAGCGTCCGGAAACGGGCGTCGGAGATCAGCAGGGCAAGCGCCAGCACGACGAAGAACACCAGTCGCGCGAGAGCGGAGGGGCCTTGCTTGAACAGGGGCGGCGGACTGTATTCCATGGTCGGCGCCGGGGGCGTGAGCGGTTGGGTGAGACGGCGGCGCGCTAGGCAAGCGCGTTCAGCGCGCGGAGGCTGGTCGGCCCAGCCAACGACAAAGCGGCCCGCAAGGGGCCGTGTGCCAGATCCGCGCTACTGACATGGGAGGAAGGCTCGCTTACTCGTACGAGAAAATGCTGCCGAGCTTGTCCATGCGCTCGAGCGCCATGCCCGAGCCGCGCACGACGCAAGTCAGCGGATCTTCGGCGACGAGCACCGGCAGGCCGGTTTCTTCGGCGAGCAGTCGGTCGAGATCGCGCAGCAGCGCGCCACCGCCGGTCAGCATCATGCCGCGCTCGGCGATGTCCGCGCCGAGTTCCGGCGGCGTTTGTTCCAGTGCGATCTTCACCGACGACACGATCTGGTTCAGCGGATCGGTCAGCGCTTCGAGGATTTCGTTGCTGGAGATCGTGAAGCTGCGCGGAATGCCTTCCGACAGATTGCGGCCCTTCACTTCCATTTCCTTGACTTCGGAGCCCGGGAACGCGGAGCCGATTTCCTTCTTGATGGCTTCGGCGGTCTGCTCGCCGATCAACATGCCGTAGTTGCGGCGGATGTAGTTGACGATCGCTTCGTCGAATTTGTCACCACCGACGCGCACCGAGCCCTTGTACACGATGCCGCCGAGCGAGATCACGCCGACTTCGGTCGTGCCGCCGCCGATGTCGACGACCATCGAACCCGTTGCTTCCGACACCGGCAGGCCCGCGCCGATCGCGGCGGCCATCGGCTCTTCGATCAGGTACACCTGCGAGGCGCCCGCGCCATGCGCGGCTTCCTTGATCGCGCGACGCTCGACCTGGGTCGAACCGCACGGCACGCAGATGATGATGCGCGGCGACGGCGAGAACATACGCGATTCGTGAGCAGTCTTGATGAACTGCTTGATCATCTGCTCCGTGACGGTGAAGTCGGCGATCACGCCATCTTTCATCGGGCGGATCGCCTCGATGTTGCCCGGCACCTTGCCGAGCATCTGCTTGGCTTCCTTGCCGACTGCCTGAATGGTCTTCTTGCCGTTCGGGCCGCCTTCCTGGCGGATCGACACGACCGACGGTTCGTCGAGAACGATGCCCTTGCCGCGCATGTAGATAAGCGTGTTGGCGGTGCCTAGGTCAATGGCCAGATCGTTGGAGAAGTAGCTGCGCAAAAAACCGAACATTCAAAATCCTGTCTCGCTGGGGGCCGGGCCTCGCACCGTATGCGTAGGACGGCAGCGGAATAAATAACAGCTTCAACCGGGCGGTAGCGACGCCACATGAACTTGAAGCCGCGGGGGAGTCTACCGGAGGCCGTTGCAAAGCCAGGGCGGAAAACGCCGGACGTTCTTTGAATTGTCCGTAAGGCCTTGGTAAGTCGGTCCGGGTTTGGGTCGAACGCGTAATCATACCTTATAATTTTGGATGTTTTGAAGGAAACGGAGCGTACATTTTGCCGTTGCCGCTCCTTTTTTTAGATTGCCCTATCTTGTCGTAACCCGCTGTTAAAGCGCGACTTTTTAACTGTAGTGACATTCCACCCTTTCCGGTGATTGCATGGCTCTGACCCTGACCGATGTAAAACGCATCGCGCATCTTGCGCGGCTCGAACTGGCCGATTCCGACGCCGAGCACACGCGTGCCCAGCTCAATGATTTTTTCGGCCTCGTCGAGCAGATGCAGGCGGTCGATACCACCGGCATCGCCCCGCTTGCCCACCCGATCGAGCAGATCGAAGACGTCGCGCTGCGTCTGCGTGACGACGCCGTCAGCGAGACGGTCGAGCGCGAGGCTTTCCAGCGCCCCGCGCCGGCCGTTCAGGACGGCCTGTACCTCGTGCCGAAGGTGATCGAATAAGACCCGCCGGGCAGAGCCCCGGCCCGGCGGCGGCGCGAGCCTTTCGTGCCGCAGCCGCGCGGCGTCGCCGCGAACCTTGCCGGGCTGGTCTGCCGACGGGCAACCGAACGCCTCCACGGCAGCGTGACCACGCTGCCGCGCTTTCCAGGATAAAACGCAATGCATGAAAAAAGTTTGACCGAACTGCGCGCCGCGCTCGCGGCCAAGGAATGCTCCGCAGTCGAACTGGCGCAGTTGTACCTGAAGCGGATCGACGCGGCCAACAGCCTGAACGCGTTCATCCAGGTCGATCCCGAACTGACGCTCGCGCAGGCGAAAGCCGCCGACGCGCTGCTGCACACCGGCCACGCCGGCCCGCTCGTCGGCCTGCCAATCGCGCACAAGGACGTGTTCGTCACGAAGGGCTGGCGCTCCACGGCCGGCTCGAAGATGCTCGCGAACTACGAAAGTCCGTTCGACGCGACCGTGGTCGCGCGTCTGCAGAACGCCGGCATGGTGTGCGTGGGCAAAACCAACATGGACGAGTTCGCGATGGGCTCGTCCAACGAGAATTCGTACTTCGGGGCCGTGCAGAATCCGTGGGACCGCAAGGCCGTGCCGGGCGGATCGTCGGGCGGCTCCGCGGCCGCCGTGGCCGCGCGTCTCGCGCCCGCCGCGACCGGCACCGACACCGGCGGCTCGATCCGCCAGCCGGCGTCGTTCTCGGGCATCACCGGCATCAAACCGACGTATGGCCGCGTGTCGCGTTACGGCATGATCGCGTTCGCGTCGTCGCTCGATCAGGGCGGCCCGATGGCGCAATGCGCCGCGGACTGCGCTACGCTGCTCAACGCGATGGCCGGCTTCGACGAGCGCGACTCGACGAGCCTGTCGCACGAGCACGAGGACTACACGCGCTACCTCGGCAAGTCGTGGCGGGACGGCGGCGCTGACAAGCCGCTCGCCGGCCTGCGCATCGGCCTGCCGAAGGAGTACTTCGGCGCCGGTCTCGCCGACGACGTGCGCGCGTCGATCGACGCCGCTCTGAAGCAATACGAAGCGCTCGGCGCGACGCTCGTCGAGGTGTCTCTGCCGAAAACCGAACTGTCGATCCCGGTCTACTACGTGATCGCGCCGGCCGAAGCCTCGTCGAACCTGTCGCGTTTCGACGGCGTGCGCTTCGGCCACCGCGCGGCCGAGTACCGCGATCTGCTCGACATGTACAAGAAGTCGCGCGCCGAAGGCTTCGGCCCCGAAGTGAAGCGCCGCATTCTGGTCGGCACCTACGTGCTGTCGCACGGCTACTACGACGCGTACTACCTGCAGGCGCAGAAGATCCGCCGCATCATCGCGCAGGACTTCCAGGAAGCGTTCAAGCAGTGCGACGTGATCATGGGACCGGTCGCGCCGTCGGTGGCATGGGACATCGGCGCGAAGGGCGACGACCCGGTGCAGATGTATCTGGCCGACATCTACACGTTGTCGGTGAGTCTCGCCGGCCTGCCGGGCATGAGCGTGCCGTGCGGTTTCGGCGCGGGCGCGAATGCGCAGCGCCCGGTCGGTCTGCAGATCATCGGCAACTATTTCAATGAAGCCCGGATGCTTCAGGTGGCCGACGCGTTCCAGCGCGCGACCGCCTGGCACCGTCAGGCACCGGCAGGAGTGTGAGCACCATGACCAAACAATGGGAAGTCGTGATCGGTCTGGAGACCCACACGCAGTTGTCGACGCATTCGAAAATCTTCTCGGGCACCGCGACGCAATTCGGCGCCGCGCCGAACACCCAGGCCAGTCCCGTCGATCTGGCGTTGCCGGGCACGCTGCCCGTGATGAACCGCGGCGCGGTCGAACGCGCGATTCAGTTTGGCCTCGCGATCGGCGCAACGGTGGCGCCGCGCAGCATTTTCGCGCGCAAAAACTACTTCTACCCCGATCTGCCGAAGGGCTATCAGATCAGCCAGTACGAAATCCCCGTCGTGCAGGGCGGCCAGGTGACGATCCAGGTGCCGGCCAATGAAAAGACGGGCACGCAAGCGTACGAGAAAACCATCAACCTGACCCGCGCCCACCTCGAGGAAGACGCGGGCAAGTCGCTGCACGAAGACTTCGCGGGCATGACCGGCATCGACCTGAATCGTGCCGGCACGCCGCTGCTCGAAATCGTCACCGAGCCGGAAATGCGCAGCGCCGCCGAGGCCGTTGCCTACGCGAAGGCGCTGCACACGCTCGTCGTGTGGCTCGGCATCTGCGACGGCAACATGCAGGAAGGCTCGTTCCGCTGCGACGCGAACGTGTCGGTGCGTCCGGTCGGCCAGAAGGAATTCGGCACCCGCACCGAGACCAAGAACCTGAACTCGTTCCGCTTCCTCGAAGAAGCGATCCAGTACGAAGTGCGTCGCCAGATCGAGCTGATCGAAGATGGCGGCACGGTGGTGCAGGAAACGCGTCTATACGATCCGGACAAGCGCGAAACGCGCTCGATGCGCAGCAAGGAAGACGCGCACGACTACCGCTATTTCCCCGACCCCGACCTTATGCCGCTCGTGATCGACGCCGCATGGGTCGAGCGCGTGAAGAGCGAGATGCCTGAGCTGCCGGAAGCGATTCAGCGGCGCTTCGTGTCGCAGTACGGCCTCACGCCCTACGACGCGAACATGCTGACCTCGAGCAAGGCGACGGCCGCATACTACGAAGCGGTGGTCGCGAAGGTCGGCCCGGCCAACGCGAAGGTCGCGGCGAACTGGGTGATGGGCGAAGTGTCGTCGCAGCTCAATCGCGAAGGCCTCGACATTGCCGCGTGCCCGGTCTCGGCCGCGCAGCTCGCGGTGATTCTGCAACGCATTGCCGACGGTACGATCTCCAACAAGATCGCGAAGGAAATCTTCCTCGCGATCTGGGAAGAGAAGGCCACCGACGAAGCCGCCGCTGATCGCATCATCGAGGCGAAGGGGCTGAAGCAGATCTCGGACACCGGCGCGCTCGAAGCGATCATCGACGAAGTGCTCGCCGCGAACCAGAAGTCGGTCGACGAATATCGCGCCGGCAAGGAAAAGGCGTTCAACGCGCTGATCGGCCAGGCGATGAAAGCAACCAAGGGTAAGGCCAACCCTGCTCAGGTCAATGAATTGCTCAAGAAAAAGTTGTCCTGAGTTGAAGTGCCGCGGCCGGGCGTGATCACGGCCGTGTCACCACGGGCCGTTGCCGGATCGAAGCAGGGCAACGGCCCGTTTTATTTTGCGGACCCGCTTCAGCCGGTTAAGCGTAGACCACGGAGTGTGTGCATGACAAATCATCCCGATCTCGACGATTTCCGCGTGCCGTACTTCGACGACGGCAAGAAGAAGAACCACTTCTCGCTCGACCATTACGATCCGAAGGCGAAGCCGTTTTCGAGCGGCTCGAAAGAAGCGGACCGCGCGCGTCTGTCGCAAGTGGGCCTGCTGCTCGACAACCTGCAGGAGCGGCTGCACGCGCAGCGCAAGCGTCGCGTTCTGCTGGTGCTGCAAGGCATGGACACGAGCGGCAAGGACGGCACGATCCGCGCGGTATTTCACGAAGTCGACCCGCTCGGCTTGCGCATCGTGCCGTTCAAGGCGCCGACGCCCGTCGAACTCGCGCACGACTTCCTGTGGCGCGTGCATTCGCAGGCACCCGCGGCCGGCGAGCTGACGATCTTCAATCGCAGTCACTACGAAGACCTGCTCGTGCCGACCGTGCAGGGCGAACTCGACGCGGACGAGTTCCAGCAGCGCTGCTGCCACATCCGTCAGTTCGAGCAGTTGCTCTCCCACAGCGGCGCGACGATTGTCAAGTGCATGCTGCATATTTCGAAGGACGAGCAGCGAGTGCGTTTGCAGGAGCGCATCGACGATCCGCTGAAGCACTGGAAATTCGACGTGTCGGATCTCGAAGCGCGCAAGCAGTGGGACGCATATCAGTCCGCGTATCGCGACGCGCTGGCCGCGACGTCGACCGAATACGCGCCGTGGTACGTGATTCCGGCCGACTCGAAGACGCATCGCAACGTGATGGTCGCCGAACTGCTGCTGCGCACGCTCAATGCGCTGAAGCTCGAATATCCGCCAGCCAAGGAAGCGCTGAAGGGCGTCAAGGTCGAGTGAACGCGGCCTCGCTCTTTGGCTTCAGAAACGAATCGAACAAAAGAGGAACGACATGTTGCGTGTGATTACCGCCAACCTCAATGGCATCCGCTCGGCGGCGAAGAAGGGCTTTTTCGAATGGTTCGGCGAACAGGGCGCCGACGTGCTGTGCGTGCAGGAAATCAAATGCTCGCAGGACGACATGACGCCGGAGTTCATGGCGCCGCACGATTTCACCGGCTATTTTCAGCACGCGGTGAAGAAGGGGTACAGCGGCGCGGGCGTCTATACGCGTCATGAGCCGGACGAAGTGGTGATCGGCTTCGGCAGCGAGGAGTTCGACCCGGAAGGGCGCTATGTCGAGCTGCGTTTCGGCAAGCTGTCGGTGGTCTCGGTGTATGTGCCGTCGGGGTCGAGCGGAGACGAGCGCCAGCAGGCCAAATTCCGTTTCATGGACGAGTTCATGCCGCATCTCGCCGAGCTGGCGAAGGAACGCGAGGTGATCGTATGCGGCGACGTGAACATCGTGCACAAGGAAATCGACATCAAGAACTGGAAGAGCAACCAGAAGAATTCGGGCTGCCTGCCCGAAGAGCGCGCGTGGCTCGACAAACTGTTCGACGAAGTCGGCTATGTGGACGTGTTCCGCACGCTCGACCAGCGGCCCGAGCAGTACACGTGGTGGAGCAATCGCGGTCAGGCGTATGCGAAGAATGTCGGGTGGCGGATCGATTATCAGATCGCGACGCCGGGCATCGCAAGCAAGGCGAAGCGTACCGACGTGTTCCGCGACATCAAGTTCAGCGACCATGCGCCGCTGACCGTCGACTACGACCACAAGGTCAACAAGTAAGCGCACCAGCCGCGGCGCGTGCAGCGCCGTGGCCCGCCAGCAGTCGGTAGAAGCGGGGTATCAGTCGCGCGCCGTCTTGCGGGTCGGCCGGCCGATCCCCGCGTAATCGGGCAACTCGTCGACGCTCTTGCCGATTGCCTTCGCATACAGCGACAGCATGTCCGGCAGCCGCTTGATGATGTCGTCGCGGCGCGCCGGTGTGTACGGGTGCACGTAGATGAAGCCCTGCTCGCGATTGCCGCGCGTCGCTTGCGCGAGCTTGTCCCACAGCGTGACCGCCGCGCGCGGATCGAAGCCGGCGCGCGACGCGATATCGCTGCCGATCACGTCGGCTTCGGTTTCGTCGGTGCTCTCGTACTTCATTTCCAGCAGACGCGAACCGATGCCTAACGGCGCCATGCCCAGGTCGGCAAGGCCGAACAGTTGCGGGATCGTGCCGGACGAATCGAGCTGGCTCGCCTGCAACTGACCGAGCCGCATGCGCGCGTGCTCGCGCAACGCGTGCGCGATCTCGTGGCCGATCAGCATGCCGACCTCGTTGTCGTTCAGGCGCACGCGATCGAGTATCCCGCTGTAGACGACGATCTTGCCGCCCGGCAGGCAGTACATGCGGATGTCGTTCGAGCGCACCACCGCGACTTCCCACTTCCAGCCCTTGGCTCGCTCGTTCCATTTCAGCGAGTACGGAATCATCCGGTCGATGATCGAGCGCACGCGCGTCACGCGCGCGTCCGTGTCGCCGTACAGGCGGTTCGCGTGGCTGGCGCCGTAGACGATCTGGCTGAACTCTTCGGCGGCCTGCGCCTCGAGCATCGACGACGGGATCAGGTTGCGGAACACCATGTAGCCGCCGTAGCGCAGTTGGGGGCTCACGTAGTAGGGCGGCGGGACGGCCGCGGGGGCCGACGCGCCGGCGCTCGGAGCGCTGCCGCTAGCGCCGGACGCGCCCGCGGCACCGGCGTTGGCGTTGGCGCCGGTATTGTTATTCGCGCCAGGGTTGGCGCCGCCGGCGCCGCTGTTGTTGCCGGCCGCAGCCGAGGTCGCGTTTTCGGCGCTGGCGCCGCTTGGCGCGGACTTGGCCGCAGGCGTCGGGGCCGGGTTGGCTGTCGCACCGCTCGTGGTCGCGGCGGCAGCCGGCGCGGGCGCTTGCGCGCCGCTCACCGGGCTGGCGCCAGTCGCTGGTGTGCCCGCCGCATAGGCGCCCATCGGCATCGCCAGCGCGACGCTCGCGCAGCCGAGTACGCCTGCGGCGCTGAGTGCGGTGCGGCGCGCGCGGGTCGGAAACGGTACCTTCACGACCGGTCCCTCCACGGCGCGATGCGCACCAGCAGCAGCATGCCCGGCACCGCGAGCGCGGTACAGAGGATGAAATAGTCGAACCAGCCGATCCGCGCGACCACAAAGCCGCTCGCCGCCGACGCGAGCGTGCGCGGCACCGACGCGAGGCTCGTGAACAGTGCGAACTGCGTCGCGGTGTAGCGCGGATCGGTGGTGCTCGCGATGTATGCGGTGAACGCGGCCATCGTCAGACCGGTGGCGAAGGTCTCGAAGCCGTACACCAGCGCGAGCGCGACCGAGCGCGGATCGAGCTGCACGCTCCAGTCGATGCCGACCAACGACAGCAGCTTCGTCGTCCCTTGGCTCAGCGCGACGGCGATGTTGTAAATCGCGGCAAGTCCGGGTGAATCCGGGCCGAGATGCGCGAGCCACGCGAAGCCGAGCGTCGACACCATCTGCAGCAATCCGAAGATCCACAAGCCACGGCCGATGCCGATCCTCATCAGCCAGATGCCGCCGATGATGCCGCCGGCGAGACTCGCGCCGAATGCCGTGGTCTTCGCGATCACGCCGATTTGCGTGCGCGAAAAGCCGATGTCGAGGAAGAACGATGTGGACAGCGTGGTCGCCATCGTATCGCCGAGCTTGTAGAGAAAGATGAAGCCGAGCACGAAGAGGGCACCGCGCCAGCCGTCGCGCTGAATGAATTCCCTGAACGGCTCGACGATCGCCTCGCGCAGATTCTTCGGCGGCTGGCCATGCACCTCGGGCTCGCGCACGACCAGCGTCATCAGAACGCCAGGCAGCATGAACGCAGCCGTCACGATGAACACAGTGCTCCACGGCAGATGATCGGACAATATCAACGCGAGCGAACCGGGCACGAGCGCCGCGATCTTGTACGCGTTCACGTGCACCGCGTTGCCGAGGCCCTGCTGCGTATCGCTGAGCAATTCACGCCGGTATGCGTCGATCACGATGTCGGAGCTCGCGCCGAAAAACGCGACCAGCGCAGTCAGCGCGGCGACGCTCCAGATCGCTTCACGCGGCGACACGAAACCGAGCGTCGCCATCGCGCCGGCCACGAGCAATTGTGTGACGAGCATCCAGCCGCGCCGTCGGCCGGGCCGCCAGCCGGGCACGCGCGGCACGTAGCGGTCCATCAGCGGCGCCCAGACGAATTTCCAGGTGTACGGAAACTGGATCAGCGCGAACAGGCCGATTTCCTTCAGATTGACGCCTTCCGAGCGCAGCCACGCCTGCACGAGGTAGACGAGCGTAAACAGCGGCAATCCCGAAGTGAAGCCGAGAAAGACGCAAATCAGCATGCGCGTATTCAAAAACGCGCGCCAGCCGGGATGTTCTTCGTGAGCGGTAAGTGCGGGCGCCTCGTGCGGCGGGTTCGACATGTGGATAACTGAGGTTAGCTTTTCTTGACGCGATAGACCGCAAGACTACCACGCCAGTTCACGCCCCACCGCACCACCTGTCCGTCGTGCAGCACGACACGATCGAGAATTTCGATGCCGACTTCGGGCGCGAGCGCTTCGAAGTCCTTGATCGTCAGCACGCGCACGTTCGGCGTGTTGTGCCATTGATAAGGCAGCGACTTCGACACCGGCATGCGCCCTTGCAGCACCGACAGCCGGTGCGCCCAGTAGCCGAAATTCGGAAACGACACGATGCATTGCTTGCCGACCCGCACCGTCTCGCGCAGGATCGCAGCGGTCTGATGAATGGTCTGCAGCGTCTGCGACAGCACCGCGAAATCGAAGCTGCCGTCTTCGAACAGGCGCAGGCCGTCTTCGAGATTCTGCTGGATCACGTTGACGCCGTTCTGCGTCGCGGCGAGCACGCCGGCGTCGTTGATCTCGATGCCGTAGCCCTGCACCTCCAGTTCCTCGTTCAGCAGCGACAGCAGCGAGCCGTCGCCGCAGCCGAGATCGAGAACGGTCGCGCGCGGTTCGACCCAGCGGGCGATCGCGCGGAAGTCCGGGCGCGATGCCAGGTAATCAAGTGCTCGCTGGTTCATGCGTTGACCTCGTTTGCAATGCGTTCGTAGTAGGCGCGCAGCAGGTTGTGATAGCGCGCGTCGTCGAGCAGGAAGGCGTCGTGGCCGTGCGGCGCGTCGATCTCCGCGTAGGTGACCGTGCGCTTGTGATCGAGCAGCGCCTTCACCAGTTCGCGCGAGCGAGCCGGCGCGAAACGCCAGTCGGTCGAGAAGCTCGCGATCAGATACTTCGCGGTGGTGTGCGCGAGCGCGGCGGTCAGATCGCCGTCGAAGGCCTTGGCCGGATCGAAGTAGTCGAGCGCGCGCGTGATCAGCAGGTAGGTGTTGGCGTCGAAGTAGTCGGCGAACTTGTCGCCC
The DNA here is from genome assembly GCF_040965775.1 of Paraburkholderia sp. BR10954. Taxonomy (NCBI): domain Bacteria; kingdom Pseudomonadati; phylum Pseudomonadota; class Betaproteobacteria; order Burkholderiales; family Burkholderiaceae; genus Paraburkholderia; species Paraburkholderia sp. BR10954. The sequence goes on along the minus strand of NZ_JBFRCK010000012.1, from coordinate 96,000 downwards.
TGATAGCGCAGATAGGATTCCACTTCGAACTCGACATCGAAGCTGAAGTTGTAGTCGTCGAGCGCGCCTTCCGCGCGACGCAGCGAGCGGCCGAATTTCTCGGCCATGTCGTCGTCCGACAGATACGTGATGTGGCCGATCATGCGCGCGACGCGCAGGCCGCGCTTCGGCTTCACGCCGTGCGCGTAGTAGTTGCCGCCGTGGAAGTCGGGGTCCGACAGAATCGCGGAGCGCGCGACCTCGTTGAACGCGATGTTCTGCGCGGACAGCTTCGGCGTCGATGCGATCACGATGCAATGGGCGACGCGCTCCGGATACATCATGCTCCACGCGAGCGCCTGCATGCCGCCGAGGCTGCCGCCCATCACGGCGGCGAAGCGAGTGATGCCGAACGCGTCGGCGACGCGCGCTTGGGCGTTGACCCAGTCTTCGACGGTGACGACCGGAAACGTCGCGCCATACGGCTTACCGGTGGCCGGGTCGATGCTCATCGGCCCGGTCGAGCCGAAGCACGAGCCGAGGTTGTTCACGCCGATCACGAAAAATTTGTCGGTATCGAGCGGCTTGCCGGGGCCGACCAAATTGTCCCACCAGCCGATGTCCTTCGGATTGTCGGCGTACACGCCCGCCACGTGATGCGATGCGTTCAGCGCGTGGCACACGAGCACCGCATTGCTGCGCGCGGCATTGAGCGTGCCGTAGGTCTCGACCATCAGGTCGTAGCCCGCGAGCGAGCTGCCGTTGCGCAATCGCAGCGGCTCGGTGAAATGCATTTTTTGGGGAGCGACGATGCCGATGGAGTCCATTCATTCCGCCATTGAGTCAACAGGGCGGCTAAACGGCGTCGGCGAAGCACGAGGAGAAGGGCGGTGTGCGCAGCTGACGACCTCTTTAGCCGCATTTATAGTGAACCGCGGGCCTGAGGCCCAAGGTTCGCGCGCCCGCAATCGAGTCAGCAAATCGGCGCGTGAAAGGGGGAAACCGGGTGCAACGTGTTCGGGATGCCTTGGCGCGGTCTGTTATGCATCGTGGGACCGCGGCGGCGTCAGGCGCAAAGTATAGCGGAAAATACCACGCGGCAGCGGCGCGGGCGGTGCCGCGCGAAGGGACCGAGTCCTCGCGGACTACTGAAGAATCAGCAGCAGTTGCTCGTCCGCGTGTTCGGCGGGCGGCCGCGCGAAACCGCTGCGCACATAGCGATGCCAGCGGCCGATCACGTAGCTCACCAGCAGGCTCGCGCGAATCGCGGGATCGTAGCCGGCGGGCAGTGCGGTGGATTGCGGCGCAATCTGCGGGTCGGTATGGCCAGTGGCGTGGTTATCGGCACGGGCAAGCGCTTCGGTCTGCGCGAGTCGCAAGCACTGCTTCAGCGATGCCTCGACCCGTTCGAGCATCTGGTTCACGCGCTCGGTCAGCCGTTCGTGCTCGCCGACCAGCGCCTCGCAGGTCAGCACCCGCGTCATGCCGGGATTTTTCGCGGGGAAGTTGAGCAGCATCAGCGCGATCGAGCGCGCCTGCAGCACGCCGTTGCTTTCGTGACCGGTGATCTGGTTGATGAGGCCGAACAGCGTCTGCTCGATGAACTCGATCAGCCCTTCGAACATCTGCAGCCTTGCTGGCGAAATGACGATACAGCGCGGCTTCCGACACACCGAGCCGGGCGGCGAGCGCGGCCGTGGTGACCTTTTCGCTCTTCGGCGCCTCTAGCATGCTGGCGAGCGTCTGCAGGATGTGCACGCGACGCTCGCCCGGCTTCGGACGCGTTGCGCGTGTCGCGGCGGAGGATGCCGCTGAGGCTTCGTCAGGCTTGTCGATCGGCTGCATGGCTGTCGTCCCCCGGCTGATGTCGTTGGCGGCTTTCGTCCCTACTGTCCCGGCTTGCGTCCCTTCCATCGAACCGCGCGCGTGCCCAGTCGTAGCGATTTTAGCGAACGAATGCTGCGGTCGACATAATGCGGCCGGCCGGTGCCCGGCAGGCGCGTCGGTACGCCAGCCGCGTGCGGCTTGCGCGGCAGGTGCCCGGTGATCCACACGGTGCGGATGCCGAGCCGCCGATAGTTCTTCAGGTGCGAGCGCGTGTCCTCGACGAGGATCGCGTCTTTCAGCGACACGTGCGCGTCGCGCATCGCGCGGCGCAGCATCGCGTGATCGGGCTTCGCGCGCCATTGACGGCGATCGCGCATGTGCTCGATCGCGATCACGCGCTCGAACAGCCGCTCGATGCGCAACTCGGCGAGCACCGCGCGCGCGTAGCTTTCGGGCGCATTGGTCAGCACGATCTTGCGGCCCGGCAGCGCCGCGACGAGCCGCGCGACGCCGCGCTCGTGGCGGATCATCGAGCCGAGGTCGGGGAACGTGTGCACGACCTTCAGGAAGTCGTGCGCGTCGAGCGGATGATGACGCGTGAGCCCGAGCAGTGCCGCGCCGTAGCGCAGCGTGTAGCCGGTGCGCAGACGGTTGGCTTCGTCGATGTCGACTTGCAGCGCGTCGATGATGTACCGGGTCATGCCGCGATTGATCGCGGGAAAAATGGCATGCGACGCGCGATGCAGCGTGTTATCGAGATCGAACAGCCAGACTGGCTTGCCGCTCGCGATGTCAGGACGGCGGCGCCGCGAAGTGGGGGTGCGCATGGTGGAGGTCTTCAGCCGCTGACGGGCGTTTCATGCTGCGGATGCGGAGAGTTTGCCGCATCGACGCCCGGGGCGCGCATAGGCTGCCGGCCGCGAGATGCGGCACAGGCGTCGCGCCGCTCGGACGCAACCCCTGTGCCGGGGATGCCGCAACGCTCAATGCGAGCGGATCATCGTGCCGAATGGCTGTTCGGTCAGGATTTCGAGCAGCACCGAGTGTTCGATGCGGCCGTCGATGATGTGCACCGAGCGCACGCCGCTCTTCGCCGCATCGAGCGCGGACGAGATTTTCGGCAGCATGCCGCCGGAGATCGTGCCGTCTTCGAACAGGCCGTCGATTTCGCGCGCCGACAGGTCGGTCAGCAGATTGCCTTCCTTGTCCATCACGCCGGGGATGTTGGTCATCATCACGAGCTTTTCGGCGTTCAGCACGACCGCCAGTTTGCCCGCGACGAGGTCCGCGTTGATGTTGTACGACAGACCGTCTTCGCCGAAGCCGATCGGCGAGATTACCGGAATGAACGCGTCGTCCTGCAGTGCCTTCACGACCGCCGGGTTGATCGCTTCCACTTCGCCGACCTGGCCGATGTCGACGTACTGGCCAGGCTTTTCTCGATCCGGCATCAGCATCTTGCGCGCGTGGATCAGGCCGCCGTCCTTGCCGGTCAGGCCGACCGCGTGGCCGCCGAAGTGGTTGATCAGCATCACGATGTCCTGCTGCACCTCGCCGCCGAGCACCCATTCGACGACTTCCATCGTCTCTTCGTCGGTGACGCGCATGCCCTGGATGAACGTGCCCTGTTTACCGATTTTCTTAAGCGCCTGGTCGATTTGCGGACCACCGCCGTGCACGATGACCGGGTTGATGCCAACCAGCTTCAGCAGAATCACGTCGCGCGCGAAACCCTGCTTCAGACGCTCTTCGGTCATGGCGTTGCCGCCGTATTTGATGACCACGGTCTTGCCGTGATACTGGCGGATGTAAGGCAGCGCCTCGGCCAGAATTTCGGCTTTCAGGGTGGGCGCAATCTGCGAGAGGTCGGGAAGCTCGGACATGGCGGCAGGCTCGGGCACGGAACAGTTAAAACAGCGCGAATTGTACAGGACTGGCGCGCTGCAACAGGGTTTTCGGCAGCGGCGCGAGCGACGGTCGGTGCAGGTTTGGCGGACCGCACCTTGACGGGCCACGGGGGCGGGCAAACAGCAAGCGTAACGCACTTGCGTGACGGCCGTGCATTGGCCGAACGGACGGCTGCACCTAGGCGTATCAGTCATGGCATCATGATCTGACCGATGCCCCCGGCCTTTCGCGCCCATCCGCAATGAAACCGTCTTCTACCCGTTCCGGGAGCAGCGCGCGCTGTCCGCGCTGCGGCAATGCCTTCGACTGCGGCATGCAGGGCGAGACATCATCTCCGTGCTGGTGCCGTGCTTTGCCACCGCTGCCGGCAGAGCGGCTGAAGCCGGGGGGCCGCTGCTTGTGCCCGGAATGTCTCGCCGCGGAGATTGCCCAGGCGACACGCGAGGCAAGTGGCGTTGAACGGCCGTAAACGCTGCGTTTGCCAACGGCCGATCTGAACCCGCCTATGCACCGCGATGCTGCGCCACCAGCGCTCGCAGATCGCGCGCCACTGCTTCCAGCGCCGGCTCCCACTCGCCGAACCGCGGCTGCCGATACAACGTGGCGCTCGGATACCACGGGCTGTCGCCGCGCTCCAGTAACCAGACCCAATGCGGATTGACGTCGAGCAGCACCCACGTGTGCTGGCCGAGCGCGCCGCTCAGATGCGCGACCGATGTGCATACGGTGATCACGAGGTCGAGCGCGCCGACGAAGGCGGCGGTCTCGTCGAAGGTGGCGAGGCTCGCGGTGTGATCGATGATGCGCAGGCCGGCCGCGCGGGCGGCGGCGACCTCGGCGACCGCGCCCGGCTGCAGCGAGTAGAAGGTGACGTCGTCGATGCCGGCGAATTGCGCGGCATAGCGCTGCCAGCCGACGCTGCGAAACGGGTTGCGCTGATGCCCGCGGCTACCCGTCCAGGCGAGGCCGACCTTCACGCGGCGCCCGTCGGCAACGCGTTCGCGCCACGCCGCAAGCGCGGCCACATCGGCGAACAGGTAGGGCGCGGCTGGAATGCTCTCTTCGCGGGTATCGAAGATTAGCGGCAAGCTCAGCAGCGGAATTTCATAGTCCATCGGCGGCAGCGATTCGACGCCGCCGCCGGACGAGAAATCGTCGACATGAGCGCCGAGGCTGCGCGGGAGCAGCGCGCCCATCTGCGGAAACGAATTCCACACCACGCGGCCGCCGTCACGATGCACACGCTCGGCCAGCATCGGGATATAGCGGCTGAACTGCAGCACGTCGCCCATCCCCTGTTCGCCCCAAACCAGCAGCGTCTTGCCGGCGAGCGGCTCGCCGCGCCAGATCGGCGCCGGCATCACGGGACGGCTGCCGCCGAGCTCCCTGGAGCCGTCCCAGCGCGCCTCGTGCGATACCCACCCTTCGGCGTATCGGCCGCGCAGGAGTTGCAGCATGCCGAGGTTCGAGCGCATCGTCGGGTTCTGCGGGGCGAGCTCGCAGGCCGTCGTGGCGGCCTGTTCGGCGTCGTCCCAGCGTTGCGCTTCACGTAACGTCAGCGCATAGTTGTTGTAAGCCAGCGGACTGACAGGCGCGCGCTGCACGGCCTGGACACCGGCTTCGAGCGCGTGGGGCAAGTCCAGACTCTGGCGATACGCGTTGGCGAGGTTGATCCATGCGTTGCCATCGTCGGGGGCATCGCAAATTGCGGCTTCGAGCAGCGCGAGCCGTTCGCTCAGATCTCCGTCGGTAAGCGTCAGCGCGCTCGCGAGATTGTTGCGTAGCTGCGGCAGCGCGGGGTCGAGCGCCAGCGCACGGCGATACGGAGGGATCGCGTCGGCATGCCGGCCGGCCATCTGCAGCGCGTAGCCGGCGCGGAAGTGCGCGACGGCGCTCCCCGCATCGAGTTCGGCAATAATGGCGGCGAGATCGATCGCCTCCGCATGGCGCTTCTGCGCGAGCCACGCGGCGATCAGCGCGTCGAGCGAGGCGCCGTCGAGCGGATGCAGTTTGGCCGCGGCGTCCAGGGAACGAGCTTCGTCCGCCGTGGCGCCGCTGGCTCGGGACGCGGCGGCATCGCGCAGCAAGGTCAGGAATGCGGACGAAGCGTCGGCTTCGCGAATCGCGGTGGGTACCATGAACGGATGGCGCGGAGCAGTCGTCAATGCAGCCTGGCGACGCGCGATGCTATTTGGAAGACAGTCATGTTACCGGCACTCGGCCGCCTGGTCAGCCATGCGGGTCCGAACGGGTAGACTAGGGTCATGCAACGTATAACCAACACCGGTCGCGTCAATCTCGGTCATCTGTTCTGGCTGCGCAGCCTCGCGATCATTGGTCAGCTGCTGACGATCGCGTTCGTGCAGATCTTCATCGGCGCCAATCTGCCGTTGCCCGCGATGCTGCTCGTGATCGGGCTCGAAGTGCTGTTCAATGCGCTCACATGGTTTCGCGTGTCGCAGCAGCGACCCGAGTCCAACATCGAGCTGTTCGGGCAGATCTGGGTCGATCTCGGCGCGTTGTCGGCGCTGCTGTTTCTGTCCGGCGGCACCACCAACCCGTTTGTATCGCTATACCTGCCATCGCTTGCAATCGCGGCGGCCGTGCTGCCGTGGTATCTGATGGCCTGGCTCGCGGCGTTCGCGGTCGCCTGCTACGCGATGCTCAGTTTCGATTCGGTGCCGCTCAATCTCGAGAATCCCGCCAACCTGTTCGACTACTACCGCTCGGGCATGTGGGTCAATTTCATGGTCAGCGTAGGGCTGATCGCGTGGTTCGTCGCGCGCATGTCGCGGGCACTGCGGCTTCGTGACGCAGCGCTTGGAGAAGCGCAGCAGCGCTTGCTTCAGGACGAACGGGCGGTCGCGCTCGGCGTGCAGGCGGCCACCGTGGCTCACGAAATCGGTACACCTCTGTCTACAATCGCAATGTTGTCAGAAGAATTGCGCGACGCGGCGCGCACCGACGCGGGACTCGCTCCCTACCGCGCCGATCTCGAACTGCTCGAGCAGCAGATGACGCTGTGCACGTCGGCACTCGCGCGCTTGCGCAGCCGCGCGACGACCACGACGAACCGTCAGCCGGTCGACGAATGGCTCGAATCGTTTGCCGAGCAATGGCGCCTGCGCCATCCGCACGTGAAGTTCGAGCGGCTCGGTACGCCGCCCGCCGATGTCAGTCTCAACGACACGGTGGCCGTCAGCCAGATACTGACGATCCTGCTCGACAACGCCGCGCGCGCGAGCCGCGATCACGTGACGCTGTCTTGCACGCTCGCGCCGCGCGGCGACCAGATCGTATTCGAAGTGTGCGACCACGGTCCAGGCATTCCGGTCGCGCTGCGCGGCTCGCTCGGCACGATGCCGGTGGAGAGCACGCAGGGCGGTCACGGCGTCGGTTTATATCTGGCGTTTTCGGCGGCGGCGCGTCTGAAGGGATCGATCGAGCTGACCGACGCCAACGGCGGGCGGCCGCGCGGCACGCGTGCGGTGCTGCGACTGCCGCTCGGCGCGCGCAAGATTTCCGGAGCGAGCCCGCAAGGCGCCGCGCCATCCAACACGGAGAAACAGGCATGAGCGAAAAGAATTTTCTGGTGATCGACGACGACGAAGTGTTCTCCGGCATCCTGGCGCGCGGCTTGACGCGGCGCGGCTACACGGTGAGCGAAGCGCACAACGCGGACGAGGCGATCCGGCTCGCGAATCAGCAGAAGTTCAGCGAGATCACGGTGGACCTGCATCTGGGCAACGACTCCGGCCTGACGCTCGTCGCGCCGTTACGCGATCTGCAGCCCGATGCGCGCATGCTGGTGCTGACCGGCTACGCGAGCATCGCCACCGCGGTGCAGGCGGTCAAGGACGGCGCCGACAACTATCTCGCGAAGCCCGCCAACGTCGAGACGATCCTGTCGGCGCTGCAAAGCGAGGCGAGCGCGTTGCAGGCAGAGGAGGCGATCGAGCATCCGCAGCCGCTGTCGGTGGCGCGGCTCGAATGGGAACATATTCAGCGGGTGCTCGCCGAACACAACGGCAATATCTCGGCGACCGCGCGCGCGTTGAACATGCATCGGCGCACGTTGCAGCGCAAGCTGGCGAAGCGGCCGGTGAGGCAGTAGGCCGCGATCGGGCGGCACAAGACAAAACGGGCTGCCTATCCGATATCCGAAGGCAGCCCGTTTTTCATGTATCAGCGCTTGGCGCTGTCACCGCGCATATCACAGCACGTAGCGCGACAGATCCTCGTCTTCCGCGACTTCGTTCAACGCGCGATCGACATACGCCGCGTCGATCTGCACTGTCCGGCCGGAATGATTGCCGGCCGAGAACGACACTTCCTCGAGCAGCTTTTCGATGACCGTATAAAGACGCCGCGCGCCGATGTTCTCAGTCTTCTCGTTGACGGAGTACGCGATCTCCGCAAGACGGCGGATGCCGTCGTCGGCGAATTCGAGGTGCACGTCTTCGGTCGCGAGCAGCGCCTGGTATTGTTTGACGAGGCTCGCATCCGTCGACACGAGGATCGATTCGAAGTCGTTGACCGACAGCGAGTCGAGTTCGACGCGAATCGGAAAGCGCCCCTGCAGTTCCGGGATCAGATCGCTCGGCTTCGCAAGATGAAACGCGCCGCTCGCGATGAACAGGATGTGATCGGTCTTCACCATGCCGTACTTGGTGTTGATCGTCGTGCCTTCGACGAGCGGCAGCAGATCGCGCTGCACGCCCTGACGGGACACTTCACCGCCGCCGGCTTCGTTGCGCGATGCGATCTTGTCGATTTCGTCGAGGAACACGATGCCGTTCTGTTCGACGTTCTGCACCGCCTTGGCTTTCACCTCTTCGTCGTTCAGCATCTTGCCGGCTTCTTCGTCGGTGAGCACCTTCAGCGCTTCCTTCACCTTCATCTTGCGGCGCGTCTTCTTGCCGCCGCCTATGTTGGCGAACATCGAGCGGATCTGCTCGGTCATGTCTTCCATGCCCGGCGGCCCCATGATGTCCATGCCGACCTGCGGCTGCTCGACGTCGAGCTCGATTTCCTTGTCGTCGAGCTGGCCTTCGCGCAGGCGCTTGCGGAACGTCTGACGCGTCGTGCTGCCTTCATCGGCGGTATCGGTCGAACTCGTGCTCGAACCGAAACCGACCGGCCGTGCGGTCGGCAGCAGAATGTCGAGAATGCGGTCTTCGGCCAGATCGCCGGCCTTGGTCCGCACTTTGCGCATTTCGGTTTCGCGAGTCTGTTTGACCGAAATTTCGATCAGGTCGCGCACGATGCTGTCCACGTCGCGGCCCACATAGCCGACTTCGGTGAACTTGGTTGCTTCGATCTTGATAAACGGCGCGTCGGCGAGCTTCGCGAGACGCCGCGCGATTTCGGTCTTGCCGACGCCGGTCGGTCCGATCATCAGGATGTTCTTCGGGGTGATTTCCTGGCGCAGCGGCTCGTCGACCTGCTGACGGCGCCAGCGGTTGCGCAGCGCGACGGCCACGGCTTTCTTCGCGCGGCCTTGGCCGATGATGTGTTTGTCGAGCTCGGAGACGATCTCGGCGGGGGTCATGGTGCTCATCGATGGGTCCTTACTCGATCGTCTCAATGACGCGGTTATGGTTCGTGTAGATGCACATGTCGCCGGCGATTTCCAGCGATTTCTCCACGATGTCGCGCGGCGATAGCTCGGTGTTGTCGGCAAGCGCCCTCGCGGCCGCCTGCGCGTACGCACCGCCCGAGCCGATCGCGCAGATGCCGCCTTCGGGGTCGAGCACGTCGCCGTTGCCGGTGATGACGAGCGTGGTGGTCGCGTCCGCGGCGATCAGCATCGCTTCGAGACGACGCAGCATGCGATCGGTGCGCCAGTCTTTCGCGAGCTCCACGGCCGCGCGCGTCAGATTGCCCTGATGTTTTTCGAGCTTCGCCTCGAAGCGGTCGAGCAGCGAGAAGGCATCCGCCGTGCCGCCGGCGAAGCCGACCAGCACCTTGCCGTTATAGATGCGCCGGACCTTCTTCGCGCCGCCTTTCATGACGATGTTGCCGAGCGTCACCTGGCCGTCGCCGCCGAGCGCCACCTTGTTGCCGCGGCGCACGGAAACGATCGTCGTGCCGTGAAATTGCTCCATATGCGTTCCTCTTTGCAAAACGGGTAGGACGCGGCAGCGCTGCGCGCTACCGCATGAATCCAGTCAGCGGACGGCGCGCCGGCTGGCGCGCTCGTGAGCGCATGTTCGATCTATTTTAGGGCGGGCGCGGTCATATCAAGATCCGCCGGAAGGCCTAGGGAGAAAAACTGAAAATCCGCTCAGGAAGCCTGAGAAACGAGGCGGGAACGCGAGGCGGGACGGGAGGGATGGCGGAGCTTGCGCGGACGTCGCGCAAAAAGAAAAGGCGCACGGTTCACCGTGCGCCTCTAGACGAAGCAGCGTTTCAGGGCGCGAGGCAGAAGCCGCGCCTCAGCTAATCAGTCGCCGAACAGTTTCTGGCGCAGTTCGCGGCGCTCTTGTGCTTCGAGCGACAGCGTGGCTGTAGGCCGTGCGAGCAGACGCGGAATGCCGATCGGCTCGCCGGTTTCTTCGCACCAGCCGTAGTCGCCCGCCTCGATGCGCGCGATCGATTGCTGCACCTTCTTCAGCAGCTTGCGTTCGCGGTCGCGCGTGCGCAGTTCGAGCGCATGCTCTTCCTCGATCGTGGCGCGATCGGCCGGGTCCGGCACGATGACCGTTTCACGCAGATTCTCGGTCGTCTGGCCAGCATTGCGGAGAATGTCCGCCTGCAACTGTTCGAGCCTGTTCTTGAAGAAGGCGAGCTGATCCTCATTCATGTAATCCTTGTCGCTCATCTTCAGGATTTCGGCTTCGGTCAAGAGTCGTTTCGTCGTCATCTGGCTTACTTCTTCAATGTGAGGCAAAACTCATAGTGCCCGCACTTTCGTATTGCCCGCAAACGCGTCGCGTGGACGCGCGGCGCAGGGTGGTCACGAACGTTGGGCTGTCGTGACGCCGAAGCGCCTGGCATCCACACACACCGGGCGTTGCTAGCTACGCCGCTGCGGGGCCGAACTCCTCTGGAAACCGATTCACACATGCTCCTGAGGCATCGCTCGCCGACAAGCGCTTGCCCTTTCAGGCCGTGCCCGCCAGCGTTTTCGGCGTGTCTCCGGACAAGATTTTCCGGCGCCGTTTCAGGCCCGTCGCGGGATACGCGCGACCGGGCAATTCGTTGTCATTCTCCAGTGGGCACGTATTGTAACTGAATCACAATCCGGCACCGCAACTGCCGAAATTCCGCCTGCGGTGCAGCGATATCCCGAAAATATAACGCGCACAAAGCCAAAAAGCGATGGTCGTGCACGCTTTAATGCAGCAGGGTTTTCACGCGGTTTTCATATAGCCGGCAATCGCACGGTCTTGGTGCCGCGGCATCGCAGTTTCTGCAGAGGATTCACGCCCGCGCAGTCGGCGTCGCGCGTCTCGGCGCAATAGAAGTAGCACGACGCATGCCGCGCTATGCGCGGCGTGTCGTGGGCCTTCTACGGGATTTGCTGGTGTGACGGCGCTGCGCCCGCTCAGGCGAGGCAGGCGTCGAGACCGTCGGTGATCAGGTCGCGCGGCAGTTCGATGCCGATGAACACCATCTTGTTGGTCTTCTTCTCGGCCGGTTGCCATTTCGCGGCGAGGTCGCTGCCCATCATTTGATGCACGCCCTGGAACACGACCTTGCGATCGACGCCCTTCATGTACAGCACGCCCTTGTAGCGCAGCAGGTGCTCGCCGTAGATCTGCAGGATGCCACCGAGGAAGTCCTCGAGCTTGTTCGGATCGAACGGACGATCGCTGCGGTACACGAACGACTTGATCTTGTCGTCGTGATGCGCGTGGTGGTGATGCCCATGATCGTGGCCTTCGTGATCGCAATGGCCATGGTCGTGATCGCAGTTCGCGTGATCGTGGTCATGGTCGTCGTGCGTGTGGCCGTGTTCGTCGTGCGCATGCGCGTGGCTGTGCGCGTGTTCGTCTTCGGCGAGGAAGTCCGGGTCGATTTCGAGCTTCGAGTTCAGGTTGAAGCCGCGCAGATCGAAAATTTCCTTGATGTCCGCTTCGCCGAAATTGACGACCCTGATCGCCGCCTTAGGGTTCATGTGCAGCAGACGGTGACGCAGATCGCCCACCTGCCGCTCATCGACGAGATCGGCCTTGGTGATGAACAGGCGGTCGGCAAAACCGACCTGGCGCTGCACCACTTCGTGCTCGTCGAGCTGACGGTCCGCGTGCTTCGCATCGACCAGCGTGATGATCGCGTCGAGCAGGAATTCGCTCGCGATCTGATCGTCCATGAAGAAGGTTTGCGCGACCGGGCCTGGATTTGCGAGGCCGGTGGTTTCGATCACGACACGATCGAAGTCCACTTCGCCCGCCTGCTTCTTCGCGGCCAGATCGTTGAGCACGCGCGACAGGTCGCCGCGAATCGTGCAGCAGATGCAGCCGTTGCTCATCTGGATGATCTGCTCGCTCGTGTCCTGCACGAGGATCTCGTTGTCGATGTTCTCTTCGCCAAACTCGTTCTCGATGACGGCGATCTTCATGCCGTGCTTTTCGTTCAGAATGCGCTTGAGCAGGGTGGTTTTACCGCTGCCGAGAAAGCCGGTCAGGATGGTGACTGGAATCATGTGGGTCGCCTGTAAGTCGTGAAACGGTGCGTGATCGAACGCTAGCGCAAGGCTAGCCAGAAGCGTGAGGCCGGCCGCCGCAGCCAGATGGCGCGGCCCTGTCCAGCCGGTTATTGAAACATATTTGCCTGGCGGGCGCAGGGGCGGCCGCCTTGCGGCCGGCTGATGTCCGGCCGCGCGGAGGCTGGCCGCTGCCGCCGCCGGCACGCGCAATTGCCCACGAAATATGGGCGATCAGGCGATTTGCAACAGCAGGCCCTTCAGATACTCCCCTTCGGGGAATGCCGTGAGCAGCGGATGATCGACGCCCGCGCCGAGCCGCTTCAGGATGCGTGCGTCGACGCGGGCGTCGGCGGCGGCGCCGGACACGATCTTCTGGAACAGTTCGGGATCGATCGCGCCCGAGCACGAGTAGGTGAACAGCAAACCGCCCGGACGCAGCAGCCTCAGGCCCGTCAGATTGATGTCCTTGTACGCGCGCGACGCGCGGTCCACGTGCTCGCGCGATGGCGCGAACTTCGGCGGATCGAGCACGATCAGGTCGAAACGTTCGCCCTCGTCGTAGAGGCGCCGCAGTGTCTTGAACGCGTCGGCGTCGAGCCAACTCGCGCGATCGGCGTCGAAGCCGTTGGCCGCGACGTTCTGCTGCGCGAGCGCGAGCGCTTCACCCGACGAATCGACCGACACCACGCGCTTCGCACCACCCTTGAGCGCCGCGAGTGAAAAGCCGCCGGTGTAGCAGAAGCAGTTCAGCACGTCGCGATCTTTCGCGAACTGCTGCACGAGCAGGCGGTTATCGCGCTGATCGACATAGAAGCCGGTCTTGTGGCCGTTGCGCACGTCGACGTGATAGCGCACGCCGTTTTCGCTTGAGATCAGCTGCTCCGAAGGCGGCTCGCCCGCGAGCACACCGGTGACCTGTTCGAGCCCTTCCTTCTGACGGATCGACACGTCCGAGCGCTCGTAGACGTTCGGGCAGCCGGTCGCGCCGATCAGCGCCGCGACGATCGCGTCCTTCCACGCCTCGACGCCGGCCGCCATGAACTGACAGACGATCTGGCTGCGCTGACCCGCGTCCTCGGCGACGTAGTAATCGACGATCAGCCCCGGCAGACCGTCCGCCTCGCCGAAGATCAGTCGCACGGCGCCGGTGTCGCGGACCATCGCCTGACGATGCGCGAACGCGCGCTGCACGCGGCGCTTGAAGAACGCGTGATCGATCGGCTCGGCTTCGTCGAAGCTCCACACGCGTGCGCGGATCTGCGAGTGCGGGCTGTAGGCGGCGCGCGCGAGGAAGCGGCCATCGTGCGCGCGCACGAGCACGGTCGCGCCGGGCGCGGGGCGGCCGTCGACATGTTCGATCGCATTGGCATAGACCCACGGATGGCGGCGCAGCAGCGATTTTTCTTTCGACGGTTTGAGCGTAACGGTATTCATCAGATGTCGGTGAGGTAGTAGCGATGGGGCGGCGCGTCGTGGCGCGCGGCCGGCAGTCGCGTGATCAGTTGCGTTTCTTGGCGCGAGGATGCGCGCTGTCGTAGACGTGGGCGAGGTGCTGGAAATCGAGGCCCGTATACACCTGCGTCGCGGTGATGCTCGCGTGTCCGAGCAGTTCCTGCACGGCGCGCAGATCGCCGCTCGACTGCAGCACGTGCGTCGCGAACGAATGGCGCAGCACGTGCGGATGCACGTTGGCAGGAATGCCGGCCGCGAGCGCCGCGCGCTTCACGCGCTCGCGCACGACGTTCGGCGACAGCCGGTTGCCGCGCGCCGACAGGAAGAGCGGATGCGGATCGTGGCGGACCATCCGTTCGCGCACCGCGAGCCATGCATTCAGCGCCGCGACCGCCTTGCTGCCCACCGGCACGACGCGGCGCCGGTTGCCTTTGCCGAGCACTTCGACTTCGCCGGAATCGAGCTTCAGCCAGCCGGCCGAGCGATAACCGTCGGCGTCGGCGAAACGCACGTCGAGGCCGACCAGTTCGGCGAGGCGCAGGCCCGACGAGTAGAACAGCTCGAGCATCGCGTGATCGCGCAGGCCTTCCGGGGAGTCGGCGGGCGGGCTGTCCATCAGGCGCGCGGTGTCGTCGACGGAAAGCGCCTTCGGCAGCGTTTTCGCCTGCTTCGGCGCGCGCACCGCGGCGACCGGATTGGCCGGCAGCTCGATTTGGCCCGCAAGCCAGCGATAAAACGCGCGCCACGCCGACAGCCGATGGCCGATCGACCGCGCGGTGAGGCCGCCCGCATGCGCGCGCGCGACGGCGCCGCGGATGTCGACGGCGGTGAGACTTTCGAGCGCTCGGCCTTTGGCGAGCAGCTTCAGTTCCGCGAGCTCATGCGTATAGCCGCGCAGCGTATGCTCCGACAGCCGCCGCTCGTGCTCGAGATGCGAGAGATAGGCGGCGATCGGGTCGGCGGCGGTCACGGTGGGCGGTGACGTTGCGTGGCTCAGCGCGGCAGCAGCCGGCTCAGCGCGGCGCTCGCGAGCGCGCCGATCTGCGTGAGGAAATCGGTGGCCATGCCTTCGTGGAAGCGTCGCGGGTCGGACGAGCCCATCACGAGCAGGCCGAACGTCGGCGCGTCTTCAGCACCTTCGGGGTCGCGCAGCGCAAGCAGCGCGATCGATTCGGTGGTCTGCGCCGTTTCGCCCGATGGGGCGCTGGGGTCGTCGGTCGCGCTTGCCGGCGGGTTGGCCGCGCCGTTGGACGCGCTCGCCGCCTGCGGGAGCCATTGCGCGGCCTCGAAGCCGGTGTTCGCGCCGCAGTAAGGCGTGCTCAGGCTGCCCGCGAAAATCCGCACTTCCTCGCTGACGTGGCGCGCGAAGTCGGCTTGCGCATAGGGCTCGGCGACGTCCCACACACGCAGTGCCGCTTGCGGCACGTCGAAGATATCGAGCAGACCGCCGGCGATCGTGCGCGGCAGCGCGTACGGATCGCGCTCAGCCATCACGCGGATGGTCCAGCGGTTGAACTTCGCCGCGATGCTGTCGTTCTCGTGACCGTAGCGCAGCAGTTCGGCCAGACGCCGTTCGAGATGCTTGTTCTTGTCGCGCAGCATCTCCATTTGCCGCTCCTGCAGCGACACCGCGGCTTTGCCGTGCGGGTTCGCGAGCCGGATGGTCGCGAGCGTTTCCGCGTGTTCGACGAAGAATTCGGGATTGGCGAGCAGGTATTCGGCGACTTCGCGATCGTTCATGGTTTCGGCGTGAGGACTACGGGATGGCCGCCTCGCGGCGGCGCGTAGGTCAATGAGTTAGACGGAGGGCGCCACGGCGGCCGGGCTGGACGGATTGTGCTGCGACGAGTCGGGCGATGCGCTCGACGCATCTTCTGCCAACTCGATCTCCCCTTCGAAGACGGTGACCGCGGGGCCGGCCATCAGCAGCGGCGCGCCTGGTTGCGCGATGTCCCACGTGATCGTCAGATCGCCGCCGTGCGTGTGCACGAGCACCGGCGAATCCAGCAGGCCGCGCCGAATACCGGCCGCGACCGCCGCGCACGCGCCGGTGCCGCACGCGAGCGTTTCGCCCGCGCCGCGTTCGTAGACGCGCAGCCTGATCTCGTTGCGGTTGACGATCTGCATGAAGCCCGCATTGACCCGCTGCGGGAAGCGCGTGTGCCGCTCGATGGCCGGACCTTCGACCAGCACAGGGAACGCCTCGGCATGGTCGACGACCTGCACCGCATGCGGGTTGCCCATCGACACCACCGACATCCAGCGCGTCGTGCCGTTCACGTCGAGCGGCCAGAGCGTATCCGCGCCTTCGCGGCGGCCTTGCAGACCTTTGGTCGCGAACGGCACGAGTTCGGGATCGAACACGGGCGTGCCCATGTCGACGATCACCTCGCCGTTGTCCTGCATCGTCAGCGTGATCGTGCCTTTCTGGACTTGCACGCGCACGCTGCGCTGGTCGGTGAGACCGCGCTCGCGCACGAACTTGACGAAGCAGCGCGCGCCGTTGCCGCAATGTTCGACCTCGCCGCCGTCGCAATTGAAGATGCGATATCTGAAATCGACGCCTTCGACGGTCGGCTTTTCGACCAGCAGCAACTGGTCGGCACCGACGCCGAAATGGCGATTCGCGAGCGCGCGCACCTGCGCCGTGGTCAGTTCAAGCGGTTGGGTATAGCCGTCGAGCACGACGAAGTCGTTACCCGCGCCGTGCATTTTGGTGAATTTGAGCTTCACGTTTTTCGTGTATCCGTTGCTGCGTAGGGCTTCGCGCGTGCGGGCGGAGCCGAAAATCCGGGCTTTGCCGGCTGTTGGGTGAATCACCCTTTCGAGCCGTGCTGGGCCAATAGCAGATGATACACGTTGGCCCATCGGAAACGGTATGGCGGGCAAGGGGCCTGGATGCCGCCTCACGTGCGCTCATCGACGTGCTCCGACTGCTGGGAGCCGGGTCCCAGCGCCATCTTCAATACACCCCAGGCACTCCCGGCGGCCGCGTCTTGAACCGCTTGTGCACCCAGTAATACTGCTCGGGCATCAGCGGAATCTGCTCTTCGAGAAATTCGTTCATGCGTCGCGCATCGGCGTCATCATCGCCGGTCGGATAGTTGTCCCAAGGCTTGAAGACCTTGAGCCGGTAGCCCTTGTAGTTCGGCAGCACTTCGCCGATGAACGGTACCACCTGCGCGTGCCCGACCTTAGCGAGACGGCCGACCGCGGTCAGCGTGCAGGTCGGCACGCCGAAGAACGGCACGAACGTCGAATTGCGCGCGCCGTAGTCCATGTCCGCGCCGAGCATCACCGGTTTGCGTTCGCGCAGCCAGCGCAGTACGACGCGCGCGCTGTCCGCGCGGCTTGCCATGTCCGCGCCGAAACGCGCACGCGCCGCTTTCGCGACTGCCTCGAGCTCCTGATTCGACATCGGCTGATACAGCGAGCCGCACTGGCGCTTCAATGAGTAGTTCAGAAAAATCGAACCGGCCTCGATGCCGACAAAGTGAAAGCCGAGAAAGAGCGTCGGCGGCAGGTTCGGGTCGGTCAGATCGATTGCGCTGTCGAGCTGGATCAGCTTTTCGAGCTTCTTCGCCGAGCCGAACCACTGCACGCTGCGCTCGAGATAGCTGCGGATCGCGTGACGGAAGTGCTTCTGCGCGACGTCCTCGCGGCGCTCGTCGCTCCAGTCGGGGAAGCACAGCTTCAGATTCGTATGAACGATGCGCTTGCGACGGCTCGGGATTTGATAGAGCAGCCAGCCGAGCCCGTCGCCGAGACGGGCGACGAATCCATATGGCAATAAGGCAAAGAGTTTGAGCAGCCCGACTGCGAGCTTCGCGCCGTAGCTACTCAGCATGCAGCCTCCGGGCGCACGGCGCTGCTAGGGGCGGGATTGCGGGGAGCGGAAAAATTGGCGTGATACCGCACTCGTGGACACTCTGTGACATTCAAAGGAAGTCGCTATAATAAGGGCTTCGCCGAGTTAATAGACAACTTGCGGGGCGAAGCCGGCGGGTGCGGTCCATGGGTTTCCATGAGTCAAGCGTCCATCGGTAAGGTAATCCGCTAAAGCGTCGCCGCTTCAGACTCCCGAAGTCGGCTACGTGGAACGCAACCGTAACCACTAACAGGAGTCTGCAACGTGGCAAACGACTACTTCTTCACTTCCGAATCCGTTTCCGAAGGCCATCCCGACAAAGTCGCGGACCAGATCTCGGACGCGATCCTCGACGCCATCCTCGCTCAAGACAAGTACTCGCGTGTCGCGGCCGAAACGCTGTGCAATACGGGTCTCGTCGTGCTGGCCGGTGAAATCACCACTACCGCGAACGTCGACTACATCCAGATCGCGCGCAACACGATCAAGCGCATCGGCTACGACAACACAGACTACGGCATCGACTACCGCGGCTGCGCGGTGCTCGTCGCCTACGACAAGCAGTCGCCGGACATCGCCCAGGGCGTGGACCGCGCGCACGACAACAACCTCGATCAAGGCGCGGGCGACCAAGGTCTGATGTTCGGTTACGCGTGCGAGGAAACGCCGGAACTGATGCCGCTGCCGATCCACCTGTCGCACCGTCTCGTCGAGCGCCAGGCGAATCTGCGCCGCGACGGCCGTTTGCCCTGGCTGCGTCCGGACGCGAAGTCGCAGGTCACCGTGCGCTACGTCGACGGCAAGCCGCATTCGATCGACACCGTCGTGCTGTCCACCCAGCATGCACCGGACATCGAGCTCGACACGCTGCGCGAAGCGGTGATCGAAGAAGTGATCAAACCGACGCTGCCGGCCGAGCTGATGAAGGGTGATATCAAGTACCTCGTGAACCCGACCGGTCGCTTCGTGATCGGCGGTCCGCAGGGCGATTGCGGTCTGACGGGCCGCAAGATCATCGTCGATACGTACGGTGGCGCGGCACCGCACGGCGGCGGCGCGTTCTCGGGCAAGGACCCGTCGAAGGTCGACCGCTCGGCGGCTTACGCCGGCCGTTACGTCGCGAAGAACATCGTGGCCGCGGGCCTCGCGTCGCGCTGCCTGATCCAGGTGTCGTACGCGATCGGCGTCGCTCAGCCGACCTCGGTGATGGTCAACACCTTCGGCACCGGCCGCGTGTCGGATGCGACGATCACGGAACTCGTGCGTCAGCATTTCGACTTGCGTCCGAAGGGCATCATCCAGATGCTCGACCTGCTGCGCCCGGTCTATGAGAAGAGCGCGGCGTATGGCCACTTCGGCCGCGAAGAGCCGGAATTCACGTGGGAAGCCACCGACAAGGCGCTCGCACTCGCCGAAGCGGCAGGCACCGAGCCGGTCGCGGCAATCGCGTAACTAGCGCGTAACCAGCGCGAGTCGATAGTTACCTGAAAGCGAAAAACCCCGCCGGCGTGAGCCGGGCGGGGTTTTTCTTCGTCCGTCGACGGCGTAACGATGCCGTCGCGCTCGAAGTCTTGCACTAGCCACTCAACGCGCAACAGCAACTCACCGGCCCAGCAATCTCAGCGGCTCGCAAACGCAAACGCGAACCACCCGCTGC
Organism: Paraburkholderia sp. BR10954; assembly: GCF_040965775.1. Taxonomy (NCBI): domain Bacteria; kingdom Pseudomonadati; phylum Pseudomonadota; class Betaproteobacteria; order Burkholderiales; family Burkholderiaceae; genus Paraburkholderia; species Paraburkholderia sp. BR10954. Next base: position 76,656 of record NZ_JBFRCK010000012.1, on the reverse strand, counting down.
TGCTCGTCGACAGCCGACGCGGTCGGCGGCTCGCAGGCGTGCGCACCGCCGGCGCGTGTTTCGCGACCGCGAGGTGCAACGGTGTCGGCTTGCGCAGCAATGTGCGCAGCGACAGACGGCGCGTGCCGCTCTGCTGGCGCAGCGCCGAGAAGAACGTATGGAACCAGGTGCGAAAGCCGTCGACGGCCTTCGCGTCGCGCCACTGCTCGCCGAGCGCGCGGGTGCGCGCGGCATGGTGACGCAGCGCCCGCATCATATGACGGCGCGCGGGACGCGCCGCTTTCAGCGCGGCGCGGGTAAGACGGGTGCTCAAAAGAGTATGCATGGCTTCACATTTAGGCAATGAACCGCACGTCGGCGCGTGCATCGGATGTGCACGGACAAACAGCACCATATGTGCCAATGACGGGGTTGCGATGAACGGCCTGAAAGCCGGAAATTCGGTGCGCGTCGTGTCGCGAGAGATCGCGACGCGAAACATGGCGCGCAGCGCAGCGAAGGTACAACGCGGAGAAACCGACGGCACGAGCCTTGACGGCCTGCGCACAATAGAAAACTGCGTAAGCGGCGATCGACATGCGAGCAGGCTACACGGGAATCGTGACGTCAGAAAGTCGGGTTAGTACCCTGCGAGATCGAATTCCCTCAGGATCGAATCGTCGCCGACACCAAGCTGGTTTCACTTGTGACGGGCGATTTGCGTGCATATTTGACCAGCGAATGTGCGATGCGGGTGCACCGCACGCTTGAAACCGGTGCATTGGCGCGCCGCGAAACAACGCACCCCGATCGCGCCCGTTTTACAATCGAACATCAGTTAGTCGACGTTAACGGAACGCCATGTCACTCCATTCGAAGAAAGAGCAGATTCAAACGTTGCGGGAGCAGGGTTTTGTCGTTGTGCCAGGACTCGTGTCGCCCGAGCGTTGCGACGAGCTGAAGCGGATCGCACAGCGGCAGCTGCAGGAAGCGGCGGCACCGATCGAATTCGAAGCGGATCTGAAGTATCCGGGCGCGCCGTCATCGAAAGATGCGCCGGGCGGACATACGGTGCGGCGCCTGCTCGACGCGTACGGTCGTCACCCCGCGTTCGCGCAATGGGCGACCGCGCCCGAAATCCGTGGCTGGATGGAACTGTATTTTGGCGAGGAGCCGCGACTGTCGCGCGCGCATCACAACTGCATGATGACCAAGCACCCCGCATACGGCAGCCTGACCGGCTGGCATCGCGACGTGCGTTACTGGTCGTTCGAGCGCGACGACCTGGTGTCGGTGTGGCTCGCGGTCGGCCCGGAAACCATCGATAACGGCGCGCTGTGGTTCGTGCCGCAATCGCATGGCGCCGCCTTCACGTCCGAGCGTTTCGACGAAGCGAAATTTTTCCGCACGGATCTCGCCGAGAACGAGGCGGCGATCCGCACCGCGGTGTCGCCGGAGCTGAAGACCGGCGACGTGGTGTTCTTCCACTGCAACACGCTCCACTCGGCCGGCAAGAATCTCAGCGATCAGGTGAAGTTCTCGCTGGTGTTCACCTATCACGGCGTAAGCAACGTGCCGCTGCCCGGCACGCGCTCGGCCGCGAAGCCCGAGATCGCGTTCTAGCTATTTTCGTCGTGGGCGTCGCGCGGACGCTCAGCGCTTGCGCCCCGACATCGCGATTCCCGTCAGCCCGGCGAGCGTCGCCACCACGCCCGCGACGATCAGCACGATCGCCTTGTTGCTCGGCGAACCGGTAAAGAAGCGCGACACGTCGCTGCTCACCGAATTGAACGCCTGCCCGCCGAAATACAGCAGCACGATGCCGCCGACAATCAGCGCGATCGAAATCGCCTTCGCCATCTGCACCTCCCATCAACTTGAACCGGCCAGAGTGTAGGTGAGCCGCGCGTGCTCGTCCATCCCGCATACTGGGTGCCTGCAAGCGCCGCGTCGATTGGCTAACATAGCGGTCTAGCCGCACCACGGCGACATCACGACAATAAATCCCCGAGCAGCACGCCTCCCGCAACGCGCGAATCCTCACGCCCGCAATTCTCGGGCGATCTCATCGACAAGGACACTAGCAATGGCTTACGAAGCAGCTTCAGAACGCTATTCGGACATGCAATACCGCGTCTGCGGCAAGTCGGGTCTCAAACTGCCGGCGCTGTCGCTCGGCCTGTGGCACAACTTCGGCGACACCACGCCGATCTCGACGCAGCGTGACATCCTGCGCACGGCGTTCGACCTCGGCATTACGCACTTCGATCTGGCGAACAACTATGGCCCGCCGTACGGCAGCGCGGAAACCAATTTCGGCCGTCTGTTCAAGGACGATTTCAAGCCGTATCGCGACGAGCTGCTGATTTCGTCGAAGGCCGGTTGGGATATGTGGCCGGGTCCGTACGGCCAGGGCGGCGGCTCGCGCAAGTACGTGCTCGCGAGTCTCGACCAGAGCCTGAAGCGCATGGGCCTCGAATACGTCGATATCTTCTATTCGCATCGCTTCGACGCGCACACGCCGCTCGAAGAAACCGCGGGCGCGTTGGCGAGCGCGGTGCAGCAGGGCAAGGCGCTCTACATCGGCATCTCGTCGTACTCGTCGGCGAAGACCCGCGAAATGACCAGGCTGCTCGCCGAATACAAGGTGCCGCTGCTGATCCATCAGCCGTCCTACAACATGCTGAACCGCTGGATCGAACACGACCTGCTCGATACGCTCGCCGAAGTCGGCGCGGGCGCGATCGCGTTCACGCCTCTCGCGCAAGGGCTGTTGACCGGCAAGTACCTGAACGGCGTGCCGGCCGATGCGCGCGTCAACAAGCCGGGCGGCGGTTCGCTGAAAGACGAGCATCTGAACCCGCAGAACATCGAACACGTGAGGAAGCTCAACGACATCGCACAGCGCCGTGGTCAGAGCCTCGCGCAGATGGCGCTCGCATGGGCGTTGCGCGATCAGCGCGTGACGTCGGTGCTGATCGGCGCGAGCCGCGCGGAGCAGGTGCGCGAGAACGTCGGCGCGCTGAAGAACCTCGCATTCTCGGCCGACGAACTCGCCGAAATCGATCGCTATGCGACCGAAGGCGGGATCAACCTGTGGGAAAAGCCATCGACGGACCAGGCGATCTGATCGCGTGAGGAGCCAGCCGTCCGCGCAACAGGCGGACCGAACGAACGGCAAAACGAAGCCGCACGCTCAGCGTGCGGCTTTTTCGTTGGTACTTCGCGCCGCGCCGCTACACGAGCGCCGGCAGACCCTCGACCAGCGCCACCGCGCACATCACACCGATCAGCGCGCCCAGCACACGCAGCGCGTTGTGTCGCAACTCGGTTTTGCAGGGCAGCGCGCCGACGAATAGCGCACCCGCTAACGCCATCGGAATGACCAGGATGAAATCGCCGATCGTGAAGTACGTCATCTTCGTCTCCTCCCATGCAGGATGGATGCTATGTCGTTCCGGCAGAGGCTGCGGTTTTGAAATCATGCAGCACCAGTGCACGAATCGAGTATAGGAGACGGATGGAGCGGTGCGGCGGCGCGAGCTTGCGCGCCGGCGCTTATTCGCAAGCTGCTGAACCCCGGCGCGACGGGCGTGCGGCGATTGGCGCGGCGCAACAAAACACGGCGCAAAGTATCGAGCGTTCACTTACGCAAGCCTTTCGTTTTGCGCCGATCCATGCGGGATCGATGATCGCGCGCGGCTATTCGCGTGCGCGCAGGCGTGTCGCCGCGACCAGGCCGATCACAAGCAGCGCACCGACCAGCCCGACGACCCCGTTCCAGCCATGACCGGCCCACACGTGGCCGCCATACGAGCCGACCAGGCTCGAGCCGATGTAGTACGCGAGCAGGTACAGCGCCGCAGCCTGGCCTTTCGCATCTTTCGCCAGACGCCCGACCCAGCCGCTCGCGACCGAATGCCCGGCAAAGAACCCGAATGTCACGCACGCGATGCCGGTCGCGACCGCCGCGAGCGGATGCAGCATCGTCAGCGCGAGGCCGAACACCATCAGCAGCAGGCTCCCCATCAGCACGCGCGCGCGGCCGAACGTATCGGCCATGCGCCCGGACCACGGCGACGCGACCACACCGACCAGATAGACGATGAAGATCGCGCCGATCTCCGTCTGATTCAGCCGATACGGCGGCGCGAGCAGCCGGTAGCCGATGTAGTTGTACAGCGTGACGAAGCTGCCCATCAGAACGAAGCCGAGCAGGAACAGCAGCGGCAAGCCCGGTCGCGTGAACTGCCGCAACAGCAGCGTGCGGTGATGCGCGAAGCCGAGCCCGCGGCGTGGCACGAAATGGCGCGATGGAGGCAGCAGTGCGCGGAACGCGAGCATCGACAGCAGGCCGAGCACGCCGATCGTGCCGATTGCGACGCGCCATGAAAACAGATCGGCGACCACGCCGGTGATCACCCGCCCGGCCATGCCGCCGATCGCCGTGCCGCCGACGTACAAACCCATCGCGAGACCGAGACCGTCGGGATGCACTTCCTCGGCGAGATAGGCCATCGCGACGGCCGGCACGCCGCCGAGCGCGAGCCCTTCGAGCGTGCGCAGCACGAGCAGCTGATTCCAGTGCGGCGCCACGGATACGCCAATCGTCAGCACCGACGACACCGTCAGCGACAGCGTCATCAGCTTGTGCCGACTCCAACCCTCGGAGACGAAACCGGCGACGAAAATCGCCAGCGCGAGCGCCGCGGTGGATAGCGACAGCGACAGACTGCTTTGCGCCGGCGTCACGTTGAACGCTTCGGAGAACGACGGCAGCAGCGGTTGCACGCAGTAAAGCAGCGAGAACGTCGCATAGCCGGCGAACAGCAGCGCGAGGCTGGCGCGCCAGTACGCGCGCGAGCCGCGTTCGAGATAGGGGATGTCCGACACGCTGGCGGTGCGGGTGGAAGCAACTGAAGCTGCAACGGGGGAGGGAACGGCAGATGCAGTCCGCTGGGATTGCGGCGGCAGGGTCACAACAGAACTCCTTGGGTCACACGGAAACGCGCGAAAGGCGTTAAGGATACGCTGAAAACTCGCTTCGAGCCCGTGGCGTGGGCAACGCGCGCGCCCTTCACGCCTCGCATGTCGCGCGCCCGTCTCCCGGCGCTAGCCGTGCGCGCCCGCGTCGTTGGCCGGCGCCGGCGTCTGCGTCGCACCCGAAGTCGCGGACGGCGGATGCCCGACCACATCGTCGCCCGGCAGTCCCGACGTATCCCAGCCGCCGCCGAGCGCCTTCACGAGCGCGACGCTCGCGGCCATCCGGCGGCGCGCGATCGACACCGCGTTGCGCTCGTTGGTGAGCGTGGTCGTCTGCGCGACGACCACGTCGAGATAGGTGATCGCGCCGTTCCGGTAGCGGTCCGACACGACCGCGAGCGCGCGCCGCGCGGCCGCGACCGCGTCGTCCTGGGCGGCCGCTTCCTGTTCCAGCACGCGCAGCGCGGCGAGATTGTCCTCGACCTGGCCGAACGCGTTCAGCACCGTTTGCCGATATTGCGCGACGCTTTCGTCGTAGTGCGCGCGCGCCTGATCCTTGGCGGCCGCGCGGCCGCCGAAGTCGAGCAGTGTGCCCGCGAGCGTCGGCCCGAGCGACCACAGCCGGCTCGGCGCGAGCAGCCATTGGCTGTAATTGGTCGCTTCGAGTCCGCCCGTCACGGCCAGCACGAGGTTCGGGAAAAACGCCGCGGTGGCCACGCCGATCTGCGCGTTCATCGCGGCGACGTGCCGCTCGGCCGCAGCGATGTCGGGACGCCGCTCGAGCAATCCGGACGGCACGCCGGTCGCCGCGACGACCGGCACCGCGACGAGCGGCGCGACCGGCAGCGTGAAGCTCGACGGCGGCTGACCCATCAGGATCGCGATCGCATGTTCGAGCTGCGCGCGCTGCACGCCGAGATCGAGCGCCTGCGCCTGGGTCGTCTTCAGCTGCGCTTGTGCCTGCGCGACATCGGCATCGGTCGCGATGCCGCCGGCGTAGCGATGCTGAGTCAGTTCGAGCGCCTGCTGGTAGGCCTTGATCGTGTCGTCGAGGAGTCGGCGCTCCTGGTCGAGCCCGCGCAGCTCGAAGTAATCGGTGGCGAGCTCGGCCTGCATCGACAGCAGCGCGGCGTCGACGTCGGCGGCGCTCGCCTGCGCGCCAGCCTTCGCGCCTTCGACGCTGCGCGACACGCGGCCCCACAGGTCCGGTTCCCACGACGCGTCGACCTGCACCAGATAGTCGTTCAGCGCGAGACCGGCGGTCGATTTATGCAGCACGTTCTCCGAGGTCCGCGTGCGCGAATACTGGACGCCCGCGGTGACCACCGGGAAGAATTGCGAGCGATATTGCGCGACGCTCGCGCGCGCCGCGCGAAAGCGCGCTTCGGCGGCCTGCACGTCCTGGTTCGCGCTCGCGACCTGCGGTTCGAGTGCATCGAGCGATGCGTCGCCGTAGATGCGCCACCACGCGCCGCGCGTGAGCGTGTCAGCGGGTTGCGCGGGCTTCCAGCCGGTGCCCTCGAGTTCGCGCCAGGTCGCGGGCGTGACGGCGGCGGGCTTCACGTAGTCGGGGCCGACGGTGCAGGCGCCGAGCGCGCCGGCGAGAGCCAGCGCGACTGCCGGGGCGCGAATGGAAACGCTCGCCGACCCGCGCGCGAATTCAGCCGAAGACGCAAGCACGCGCCGCAAAACCGACATCTTCATCATCACGTCCTCGCGCCCGGCCGCGCGCCGGCTAGCGCCGCCGGCGAGCTGGCCGCCGCGCCGGTCGCACCGGCTCCAGCCGCGCCTTCCGAAGCCGGACCCTCTTCCGCCTTGCGCGGCACGATGCGCACCGGTGCGCCATCGACGATCGAATCCTGCGGATTCAGGATCACCTGCTCGTTGCCCTGCAAGCCCGCCACGATCGCGACGCGCGTGCCGAAGTCCGTGCCGAGCGATACCGGCAGCAGCTTCACCTTGTGCTGGGGATCGACGGTCGCGACCTTGACGCCGTCGGGGCGGAACAGCAGCGCGTTGCCCGGCAGCGTGAACGACGCCGTGCCCGCGCCGAGCGCGAAATGCACCTGCGCGTACGCGCCCGGCAACAGCTCGCCGCTGTGATTGTCGACGTCGACTTCGACGAGCATCGTGCGCTGCTGCGGATCGACCGCGCCGGCGGTGCGCGCGACCGTGCCCGGATAGTGCCGCGACGGCATCTCGGTCAGCGTCAGAAACGCGCTCTGCTGCGCGCGCACCTGCTGCGCGTACGCTTGCGGCACGTTCACATAGACACGCAGCCGGTCCGCCTGAGCGACATGAAACAGTTCCTTCGCGGGACCGCCCGAGCTGCCCGCGTCAATCAGCGCGCCGACGTCGACGTTGCGCGCGGTCACGGTGCCGTCGAACGGCGCATAGACTTTCTGGAACGACTGGGTCTTTTCGAGTCGTGCGACGTTGAAACGCGCGGCGTCGAGCGTGGCCTTTTTCGCGAGCATGTCGCCGACTTTTTCGTCGGTCTCCTGCTTCGACACCGACTTGCTTCTGAACATATCCGTCCAGCGATCCGCGGTGCTCTTCGCCAGCGCGTAATTCGCTTCGGCGTTCGCGAGATCGGCGCGGGCGGCGCGCAACTGGTCGTCGATTTCGGGCGTGTCGATTTCCGCGAGCAACTGGCCGCTCTTCACGCGCGCGCCGATGTCGGCGTACCACTTCTTCAGATAGCCGTTGGTGCGTGCGTAGATCGGCGTGTCGAGGAAGGCCTGCACGTTGCCGGGCAACGTCAGATCGAACCCGGCCGACGACTTCTGCGGCTGCACGACTTCGACGCTCATCTGGCTCGTGTGCTCGGCATCGCGTTCGAGCGCCGCATGCGCATCGTGGCGCGACCAGATGCCTTGCGCGGCGAGCGCGAGCACCGCGACGGCGGCGGCGATCATGATCAGGTGCGTGCGTCGCGCTTTCGCCGGATCATGCGCGGCGTGACCGCCAGAGCCAGAGCCAGAGCCCGAACCCGAACCCGAACCCGAACCCGAGCCGCCGGGACGTTGTGCTTCCATCAAGCTTCCCCTTCGAAATTGCATGGGCAGTCGAGGCTGCCTCTTGTGTCGTGGCATCGCATGTTGCGCGTGCCAGTTGGTACGGTCATCGCGTGCTGGATGTTCATGGCTTCTGCACCACGTGTTCCGCGGCACGCTGATGCCGCGCCGCGAGCCGTCGATAGATCATCGAGAACACCACCGGCACGAAGATCAGCGTGGCCAGCGTGCCGACCCCGAGCCCGCCGATCACCGCGCGCCCGAGCGGCGCATTCTGCTCGCCGCCTTCGCCGAGACCGATCGCCATCGGCACCATGCCGATCACCATCGCGAGCGCGGTCATCAGCACCGGGCGGAAACGCGTGAAGCCCGCTTCGATCGCCGCGCGGGTCGCGTCGCCGTGCAGCAGCAGCTGTTCGCGCGCGAAGCTGATCACGAGAATCGAGTTCGCGGTCGCGATGCCGATACACATGATCGCGCCGGTGAGAGCAGGGATCGACAGTGTGGTGTGGGAGAGGAACAGCATCCACACGATGCCCGCGAGCGCGCCCGGCAGCGCGGTGATGATGATGAACGGATCGAGCCACGACTGGAAATTGACGACGATCAGCAGATACACGAGCAGCACCGCGAACAGCAGACCGGCGAGCAGGCCCGAGAACGACTCGTTCATCGTTTGCACCTGGCCGCGCAGTTCGATCGTCGAGCTCTTCGGCAGCTCGGCTTTCGATTCGTCGATGATCCTGCGGATGTCGTCGGACACGCCGCCGAGGTCGCGGCCGTCGGCGGTGCCGTAGATGTCGATCGTGGTTTGCGCGTTGTAGTGCGTGAGCACCGCGTTGCTGGCTTCGCGGCGCATCGTCGCGAGCGAGCCGAGAATGTTGTTGCGGCCGTTGGCGTTCAACGGAATGTTCGCGAGCGATTGCAGCGAATCGATCGTGTATTGCGGCGCCTCCGTGATCACGTTGTAGCTGACGCCGTTGCGCGGGTTGAGCCAGAACGTCGGCGTGGTCTGCTGGCTGCCCGACAGCGTGATCAGCAGATTGCTCGCGATATCGTGCTGCGAAAAGCCCGCTTGCTGCGCGCGCGTGCGATCGACGTCGATGAAAATCCGCGGCAGATCGGCGGGCTGCTGGATGCGCGCATCGACGAGGCCCGGCACCGTGCGCAGACGGTTCAGCAGCTTCGCGGCGAACGCACGATTGGCGGCCACCTCACGGCCGACGATCTGGATGTCGATCGCCGACGGCATGCCGAAATTCAGCGTCTGACTGACGATATCGGCCGGCAGAAACGCGAACTGCACGCCGGGGAATTCGTCGGTGAGCGTGCGCCGCAAGGTGCGCACATAGCCGGTGCTCGGATGATGTTCGGGATTCAGCGTGATCAGGATGTCCGAGTCGGAGGTGCCGATCGTGCCCGTGTTGCTGTACGACAGGTTGATACCCGACACCGGCAGGCCGATGTTGTCGATGATCGAATGCAGTTCACCGGCCGGAATCAGCTGACGGATGCGCGCATCGACTCGATCGGTCAGCACCGCGGTTTCCTCGACCCGCATGCCGGTTTTTGCGCGCATATGCAGTGCGATCGTGCCGGCATCGACGGCGGGGAAAAAGTCGCGGCCGATAAACGGCAGCAATAGCAGCGACGCGCCACAGCACACGAGAAACAGCGTGACGAACAGACCCGGTCGCGCCACACGCGCTTCGAGAAACTTGCGATAGCGCTCGCGCAAACGCGAGAAACCGCGCTCGAACGCGTAGTGCACGCGCATGAACGGATTCCGCGTTTGCGCCGGCGCGTGATGCAGATCAGCGGGCTTGTGATGATAGCGCAGCAGATACTTCGCGAGCGTCGGCACGAGCGTACGCGAGAAGAAGTACGACGCGAGCATCGCGAACACCACCGCTTCGGCGAGCGGAATGAACAGGTAGTGCGCGACACCGGTGAGCAGAAACATCGGCACGAACACGATACAGATCGACAACGTCGACACGAGCGTCGGAATCGCAATCTGATGCGCGCCGTCGAGAATCGCCTGTTCCAGCGTCTTGCCCTGTTCGAGCTGATGGCTGATGTTCTCGATCGCGACGGTCGCATCGTCGACCAGAATCCCGACCGCCAGCGCGAGCCCGCCGAGCGTCATGATGTTGATCGTCTGGCCGAGCGCGGACAACGCGATGATCGACGTGATCATCGACAACGGAATCGATACCGCGATGATCAGCGTCGCGCGCCAGTTGCCGAGGAACAGCAGAATCATCAGGCCCGTCAGGCACGCGGCGATCAGCGCTTCACGCAGCACGCCCTCCACCGATGCACGCACGAACAGCGACTGGTCGGCGACAGGGTCGATATTCAGCGACGGCGGCACCAGATTGCGCAGCGTGGGCATCATCGTCTTGATGCGGTCGACGATATCGAGCGTGGACGTGTTGCCGCTTTTGTTGATCGTCAGCAGCGCGGCGCGCTGGCCGTTCACGCGCACGATGTTGGTCTGCGGCTGGTAGCCGTCGCGCACGTGCGCGACGTCGCGGATATAGACGGTGCCGTTTGCGGTGGTGCGGATCGGAATGTTGTTCAGCCCGGCGAGCGAATCGGGGCTGCCGTTCATTACCACCGAGTACTCGGTCGAGCCGATTTTCGCGGTGCCAGAAGGCAGAATCAGGTTCTGCGCGGAGACCGCGCTGACCACGTCCATCGGCGACAGATTGCGCTCTTGCAGCTTGCGCGAATCGATATCGATCATGATCTGCCGTTGCTTGCCGCCATACGGCAGCGGCGCGGATGCACCCGGCACGGTGGCGAGCTGCGTCTTCAGGAAGTTATTGCCGAAGTCGAACAGCTCCTGCTCGGTCAGCGACGCGGACGACAACGCGAGCCGCAGAATCGGTACCGTCGACGCGTTGTAGCGCAGGATGAACGGCGGCGTGATGCCGGGCGGCAGCGAGCGCACTTGCGACTGCGACAGCGCGGTGACCTGCGCTAGCGCTTCGTCGATATTCGCGCCCGGCTGGAAAAAGATCTTGATGACCGTGATGCCGTTCAGCGACGTCGATTCCGTGTGTTCGATATCGTTGACCGCTACCGACAAGCCGCGCTCGTAGTTCAGCGCGATGCGCCGCTCCATTTCGTCGGGGGGCAGGCCGTTGTACGACCAGATCACCGACAGCACCGGAATATCGATGTTCGGAAAGATGTCGGTGGGCGTGCGCAGAATCGTCAACGGTCCGACGATCAGCAACAGCAACGCCAGCACGACGAACGTATAGGGGCGCCGTAGCGCGAGACGAACGATCCACATGACTAGCGCGGTCGAATGAAATCAGCGGCGGCCGCACCGCGCGGATCGGAAACGCAGGCGCGCCGGTCGGCGCGAAGGCAGGTGCGAAGCTGCGCCTCACTCGCATCTGGCAGATCGTTCTGGTAATGCACGTTTTTGATGTCTCCCCCCGGCAGGGTTTATGATGGTCTTCGTTACGACGTCTGACGCGGAGATCATCGGCTGTGCGCAGCGTAATGGGAATAGGGCGAAACGACTGGTGAAAGCCTTCTATTCGCCTTCCCAAAGCCCCGCAAAGCGGGAACAATGACTCGAACCTCTCACGCGCCATGCGCGCGACAGATTAAGTGCGCACGCAACGTCCAATGCGAAGCGGCGTTTTTATCATCACCTCGACCGGCGTGAAATCATAAAGCCGGCTAAGGGAAGCGGGGAATTATCATGCAAGTCGGTTCCATTGTCCGATCGGTACATATCGCCGTGCCGCAAGGCGCGCGCGGAATCGTCATGCGCATTCTTGGCGACATGGCGATGGTGGCGTGGTACGCCGGCGAACCCGGCGCATCGCGGCAGCTCAATACCGAACCCTTTTTCCTCGAAGATCTGATCGATACCGGCGACCTGATACGTCCGGCCGGCGCGCAGACGCATTGAACGAGACGCTTACCTGTTGCTCATGGCCGTTGTGTGACACGCAGGAGCGGTTGTAGTGATGTTGTAAGGTGAGATCGGCTCGCCAGCATCGCTACGGGTCGATGCGCGCGTCGATTCACGGCGCGCCGCAAATCAGCCCGTATTTCTAGCGATGCCACGCACGCATTGCGAGCCGTCGCCCTCGTCTTTAGCCGCGGCGCGGCGCACAATGCGGGGCATGAACGACACCATTCCCGATAATTTCCATCCTGAGGCCGGCGCCGATGGCGCCGTGCCGTTCGCGCGGCTCACGCCGGAAACCGTGCTGGACGCGATCGACGGCGTGCTCGCAACGTCCGGCGTGCGGACCGACGGCCGTCTGCTGCCGCTCAACAGCTACGAAAATCGCGTGTATCAGGTCGGCGTCGAAGACGGTCCGCCCGTGGTCGCGAAGTTCTATCGTCCCGAGCGTTGGAGCGACGCGGCGATTCTCGAAGAGCACGCGTTCGTCGCCGAACTCGCCGCGCGCGAGATTCCGGCCGTGCCTGCGCGCATTCTCGATGGCCACACACTGCATAGCTTCGACGGTTTCCGCTTCTCGGTCTTCGAGCGACGCGGAGGTCGCGCGCCGGATCTCGACCGGCGCGACACGCTCGAATGGCTCGGACGTTTCATCGGACGCATTCATGCGATCGGGCAAACCCAGGACTACGCGGAACGTCCCGCGCTGAACATCGACACGTTCGGCTACGAGCCGCGCGACTTCCTGCTCGCGCATCGTTTCGTGCCCGACGACCTGCGCACCGCGTGGGAAACCGTCGTGAATCTCGCGCTCGAAGGCGTCGCGCTTGCGTTCGAACGGGCCGGCGAGATTCGCACCTTGCGACTGCACGGCGACTGTCATCCGAGCAACGTGTTGTGGACCGATGCGGGCCCGCATTTCGTCGATTTCGACGACAGCCGCATGGGTCCCGCGATTCAGGACCTGTGGCTGCTGCTGCCGGGTGAACGCGCGGAGGCGTCGCGCGCGCTCGCCGATCTGCTCGCCGGCTACGAGGATTTCTGCGAGTTCGAGCCGCGCGAACTGTATCTGATCGAAGCGCTGCGCACGTTGCGGCTCATTCACTATCAGGCCTGGCTCGCCCGCCGCTGGAACGACCCGGCGTTTCCGGCCGCGTTTCCATGGTTCAACACCCAGCGCTACTGGGAGGACCGCATCCTCGAGATGCGCGAGCAGATCGGCGCGATGCAGGAAGGGCCGTTGTGGCCGGTTTGACGCGTTGACGATCAAGGCGCCTGCGACGCCACGTTCGACGACTCCACCAGCGTCGATCTGACGATCACCTCCGCGCGCACGTCCCGTCCGATCGCTTCGATCGCGGGACGCATATGCGTGAAATCATCGGGCGTGCACACGTCGCTGTCGAAATGCGTGGCGCCGTCGCGCGTCATCGTGACCACGTTGCTGAGCGGATCGAACGTGTACTCCGACGTGAAATCGACGAAGCGGTCCTGCGTGCGTTGCGCCTCCGGCATGTCGAGCACGCGGAAGTTGGCCGGCAGTTCGATGCGCGCGCGTTCGTGGATCGCGAGGTTGTGGCACACGAACGGCTGCGTGCGCTTGCGTTCGCCGAGCCAGTAGCGCGTATCGGCCTCGACGCCGCCGCCGAGGCTCGTCAAGGCCGGGATCGATGCGGTCATGCCGGTCACCACGAGACTTTCCAGCGTGCCTTTCATCGTCAGCGTGAGCGGGCCGTCGACCGCGCTGAGGTCGCTCGTCGTCAGCGTCGCGGTGCCGCGCAGATTCGCGTTGCGCAACTCGGCCTGGATCGATTCCTCGCGTTGCCCGGGCGTCTGCGTGCGTAGCCGCGCGCGGGCCTGCTCGGCGTGCGGTCCGGCATCCTGAAGCCGATACGTGAAGCTCGCCGAGCCGTCCGGTTCGATCTTGATCGCGAGATCGGTGCTGCGCGACATCTGCGCGGTGGCCGGTGTTTGCGCGAGCACGCCGTCGTCGATCAACACGGTGGGACGGTTCATGTCGGATGAAGGCAGAAAACCGAACTCGACGTTCGACGCGGTCGAATCCGCGTACGTCTGCAAATCGGGCAGCCACGTGATCGCATGATTGATGACGCCGTAGCCGGGCACGCTCGGCAGCGTGTAGATGGTGCCGCTGCTGATCAGCGCCGGCTCGTTGCGCACGCCGACCGCGTCGAGCAGCGCGCCGTAGAGCGCGACGTGGTCCTTGCAATCGCCATAGCGGTTCGCGAGGATCGCGCTCGCGCTGTGCGGCACGACGGAGCCTCGCCCGACGTAGATCGCGACATAGCGGATATTGCGGCGAACCCAGTCGTACAGCGTTTTGGCTTTGTCGCGCGGGGTGTGATCGTGCGCGGTCAACTGCTGCGCGAGCTGGGTGATCGCGGCGTCGTGCGTACCCGGGTCGGCCGCGGAGCTGCGATAGGACGCGGCGAACGCGGCATAGCTCGGAAACGTCGACACCATCAGCCGATCCCCGTACGACACGTACGCGATCGAGCCGCGTTCGAGCCGGTCGAAATGCGCCTTGTCGTAGCGGAATTCGTAGCGCGTGCGGCCGTCGCGCGTGATGGGCGTCACCGCGCTGAAGCCCCGCGCGTCCGCGTACAACGGCTTGTCAGCGGGCAGGTCGTAGATCAGGCGGAAGTCGCGGGTCGGCGCGAGGTCGGGCGGCGTGAAGTCGCTGAATTCTCCAGGCACGATCGGCTGCCGCTGCGTCTTGCGGTACGTCAGATGCACGCGCGCGCCGGGTTCGACCGCGGGGAACACGATCACCTTTTCCTGGATGTCCTGGAACATCGGCGCGTCGAACGAACGGACTTCCTGCACGTCGCGGATCTGCTCGGGCGCTACGTCGTGACGTTTACCATCGGCGGTGACCGTATAGGCCTCGAGGATCTGCACGTCGGCCATGTTCCGGTTGAACCAGACGTATTGCTGCGCGACCCGCTCGACACCGGCTTCGGTGTTCACGCGCAGCGTCATCGAATCGAGCTTCGCATACGAGCCGTCCGCGTTGATGGTGAAGGTCTGCGTCTCGCCTTCGTTGGTGTACGGGTCGTCCAGTTTGACCGGCATGCTCGCGCTCGCGGCATGAATGCCGGCCAGCCAGCTGGCGGTGGCAAGGACCACGAGGCAGAGTCGCATGACGGTAGGTATCCCCGGACGATAACGTTGACGGCATCGCCAGCTAGCGTCGTTTCACGCCGCGCGGATGTCAAGCGGCTGGCGCGCATCTGGAAGCGACTCGGAGATTGCCCGGCGGGTATGCACCGCGCACCCACAGCGTCCCGACATTGAGCAAAACACTTAATCGTGTAATGATAATGTTTCTCAATTGAAAGGCATCGAAAGCTTTTTGTCACGCGTCTCCTCCTCTGTGACCGCCAGCCAGCCCTTCACGCGATCGCCCGGACCACAAGCCGGCCGATCCGCCTCTTCTCACTCGAATTCTTGTTACCGCTCTAGCCCGGAGTCCGTTTTGAAAGCGCCTGAATCGATCGATTTGAAACCTACCGTCCCCGCGCCGGGCGCCGCCGCGCAGCAGGCGCCGGGGCGGCAGCGTTCGCGTCGTGCGACCGTCATCAAGTGGCTGCGCAATGTGCATGGCTGGATCGGCTTGTGGGGCGCGGTGCTCGGGCTGATGTTCGGCGTGACCGGCTTTCTGCTCAATCATCGCGCCGGTCCGCTCAAAGTTTCCCCGGGCGCGCCGCAGGTCGAGGAAATGCAGATCGCGGTGCCGGAGAAACCGCTGCACTCGCCGGGGGAGATGGCGAAGTGGCTGCAACGCGAACTGAAGATCGACGGCAAGCCTGGACGCGCGAAGCGCGAGCCCGCCCATCCGGTCGCGTGGGGCGATCACAGCACGATTCAGCCTGAGCAATGGCAGGTCGGCATCATGGGCCCGGGCCAGAGCGTGCAGGCCGAGTACTGGGTCGGCAATGGCTTCGTGACGGTGAAGCACACGCGCAACTCGTTTTTCGCGACGCTGAGCAATCTGCACAAGGGCGTGGGTCTCAGCGTCGGGTGGGTGCTGTTGATCGACACGATCGCGGGCAGCCTGATTCTGCTGTCGCTGACCGGCGTGCTGCTGTGGACCGAATTGAATAAACGCCGCGTGGTGGGCGTGGTACTGCTGAGCGGATCAGTGATCGCGGCGGTGGTTTGCGGCTTGATGTAAGCGCGGAAGGCACGCCCGGTGCCCTCCGTCTGGTTTGTTGAACGCGGCAGGCTACACTTTGCAAGCGGCGCCACCCGACGCCGCAATCTCCCGCGCAGCCTTCGCCCCTTCGACCTGCAATAGCGTCGGCAGCGACACGCCATTCTTGGCCGCCGTCACCTCCGCGAGAATCGACACGGCGATCTCAGGCGGCGTCCTGCTGCCGATATAAATGCCGACTGGCCCATGCAAACGGGCCAGTTCGGCTTCGTTCAAATCGAACTCCTTCAAACGCTCGCGTCTCGCGTGATTGTTCCGGCGCGAGCCGAGCGCGCCGACATAAAACGCCGGCGTCTTCAATGCTTCCATCAGCGCGAGATCGTCGAGCTTCGGATCGTGCGTGAGCGCGATCACCGCGCAGCGCTCGTCGAGCTTCATGTCGATCACGGTATCGTCCGGCATCGTGCGGACGATCTTCGTGCCCGGCACGTCCCATTCCTCGGTGTATTCCTCGCGCGGATCGCAGACCGTCACCTGATAATCGAGCCCCACCGCGATGTGGCATAGATAGCGCGACAACTGCCCGGCGCCGATCACGAGCATCCGGTAGCGCGGGCCGTGGATCGTCAGCAGACGCTCACCGTCGAAATGCACGCCGTCGGTCGCCTGCGCGTTGTCGAGCCGCACCGCGCCCGTCGCCATGTCGAGCTCGCGCGCGACGAGCCGGCCGTTCTCCACCGCGTGACACAACTCGGCGATGCCGCTTTGCCGCGTCAACGGTTCGAGCACGAGCTGGATCGTGCCGCCGCACGGCAGCCCGAAGCGATGCGCTTCCTCGGCTGTGATCCCGTATTTCACCGCTTCCGGATGCGTCTGCTCGATGCCCTGTTGCCGTACGCGGTCGATCAGATCGTCTTCGATGCAGCCGCCCGACACCGAGCCCACCACGAGGCCGTCGTCGCGCACCGCGAGCATCGCGCCCTCGGGACGCGGCGACGAGCCCCACGTCTTCACGACCGTCACGAGGAGCGCGCGATGTCCGTCTTCCAGCCAGCGGGCGCTGGTTTTCAGAACTTCGAGATCCACGCTGTCCATGATTTCTTCCCCTTCTTTGCTTCGCCGCCGGACTCTCCGTCCGCGGCGTCGTTCGATTCCGCTTGCGCAGACGCGGACGCAGGTTCGGCTTCGGTATCCACCGAGGCGTCTCCGTCCGCAGCTTCATCAGCGCTATTCTCACCCGAGAGCTGGGCACTCAGGCGCTTGAAAAACTCCCCGGCGATCTTCCGGGCCGCGCCGTCGACGAGCCGCGAGCCGATCTGAGCGAGCTTGCCGCCGACCTGCGCGTTGGCGGTGTAGGAGAGCTTCGTCGCGGCATCGCCGTCGGCTTCGAGCGTGACCTGCGTATTGCCCTTCGCGAAGCCGGCCGCTCCGCCCTGGCCTTCGAACACGATCTTGTAGGCGTTCGGCGCGTCGATGTCGGTCAGTTGCATCCGCCCCTTGAAGCGCGCCTTGACCGGGCCGACTGCCGCGCTCAGCGTGACCAGGTACGCGTTTTCGCCGTCCGGGTCGATGCTTTCGCAGCCGGGGATGCAGGCGCGCAGAATCTCCGTGTCGTTCAACGCGTCCCACGTTTGCTGCTGCGCGACCGGCAGCGTATGAGTTTCGCTCAATTCCATGACGTTGCTCCTGCGAGTGTCGTCGCGGCGACGGCGTGGCGAGGCGTGCGCGTCAATTGCGCGAGGTCGCGGCCGAACGCTGCGAGACTGTCTAGATTATGAACCGGACGATGCGCGTCGACATACGGCAGGATCGCCTGCACGCCGCGCGCCTTCGGAGTGAAGCCGCTGAACCGCAGCAGCGGATTGAGCCACACGATGCGATGCGCGAAACGTGCGAGGCGCGCCATTTCGGTATCGAGCACGTCGATCGCTTCGTGATCGAGACCGTCGGTGACGAGCAGCACCGTTGCACGACCTGCGAGCACGCGGCGCGCCCAGCGCCGGTTGAATTCGGCGAGCGCCGCGCCGATGCGCGTGCCGCCCGACCAGTCGACCACCTGATCGCTGAGCGTCGCGATCGCGACGTCGGGATCGCGTTCGCGCAATGCGCGCGTCGCGTTCGTGAGCCGCGTGCCGAACAGAAACACCTGCAGACGTTCGCGCGACTGCAACAACGCGTGGCAGAAGTACAGCACCGCGCGCGAGTAGTTGCTCATCGAGCCGGAAATGTCGAGCAGCAGCACGAGCGGCGGCTTGCGCTCGACCCTCGCGCGATACTTCCACACGGTCCAGTCGCCACCGGCGCGCACCGCGTGCCGCGCGCTCGCGCGCAGGTCAGCGTGCGTGCCGTGCGATGCCGCCTTCAGGCGCCGCGTCGGTTCGGTGGCGAGCGGCAGCCGCTGGCCGCGGATCAGATGACGCAGCGTGCGCCATTCGTCGGCGCTCAGCGTGTCGAAATCGCGATGACGCAGCCGCTCTTCCGCGCTGAACGTCAACTGAGCATGCAACTCGTGCTGCTCGGTTTCTTGCGGCGCATTCAGATGCGGCGACGGCGGCATGCGTACCGCGAGCGCATCGGCGAGACGGTTGTTGCGCTTCGGCGGCGGCAGCCCGTCGCGCACTTTCGGCAGCAGCAGTGCGCGCAGCTTGCCCTCCCAGTCGGGGTCGCGCCAGAAAAGATCGAATGCGGCATTGAAGAGCTCGCGTTCG
Organism: Paraburkholderia sp. BR10954; assembly: GCF_040965775.1. Taxonomy (NCBI): domain Bacteria; kingdom Pseudomonadati; phylum Pseudomonadota; class Betaproteobacteria; order Burkholderiales; family Burkholderiaceae; genus Paraburkholderia; species Paraburkholderia sp. BR10954. The sequence goes on along the minus strand of NZ_JBFRCK010000012.1, from coordinate 57,852 downwards.
TCGGGCGCGGTGACGAGCAGCGCGGCAAGCGCGGCGCGCACGTCGTCGCGGCGGCCGAGATCGATCCACTGCAACGCGGCGAGCGCGTCGACGGCCTGTGCGGGCGACATCGGCAAACCGGCGCCGCGCAGCACGCGCACGAAATGAACGACGTTGCGCGCGAGCGTGGGCGCGAACTGCTGGTTCGCGCCGTCGTGTCTGCCTATGCCGATGTCGTTCGTCATGCCGACGACCCTCACCCGGCCAGACACTGCGCGATCTGCGCGGCATCCACGCGCGCGAGATCGTCCTGATACTTGAGCAGCACGCCGAGCGTGTTCTGCACCGATTGCGGATCGAGCTCCGTTACCGACAGCGCTTCGAGCGCGCGGCACCAGTCGATCGTTTCGGCGATGCCAGGCGCCTTGAACAGATCCATGCCGCGCAGCCGATGCACGAAGTCGACCGCGCGCCGCTGCAATTGCGCCGACGTTTGCGGCGCGCGCGCGGCGACGATCTCGAGTTCGCGCTCGCGATCCGGGTAGCCGATCCATTGATACAGACAGCGGCGCTTCAACGCATCGTGCACTTCGCGCGTGCGGTTCGACGTCATGATGACGAGCGGCGGCTGTGCGGCGCGCACGGTGCCGTATTCGGGAATCGATACCTGGAAATCCGAAAGCAGTTCGAGCAGGAAGGCCTCGAACGGTTCGTCGGCGCGGTCGATTTCGTCGATCAGCAGCACGCGTCGCGCGCCGGGCTGGTTTTCGTCGGGCATCAGTGCCTGTAGAAGCGGACGCTTCAGCAGGAATTCGCCGCGATACAGCGTGTCGTTGTCGGGGCGCTCGCCGCTCGCTTCGGCGAGCCGCAGCGCCATGATCTGGCGCGGGTAGTCCCACTCATAAAGCGCGCTCGCAGTGTCGAGTCCTTCATAGCATTGCAGCCGCAGCAGCGTGGTGCCGAGCATGCCGGCCGCCGCTTTCGCGAGCTCGGTCTTGCCGACACCCGGCTCGCCTTCGACGAACAGCGGCCGCTCCATGCGCAGCGCGAGATACAGCGCGGTTGCGAGTTCGCGGCTCGCGAAATAGCGCTGGGCGGCGAGTTGGGCGAGGGTGTCGTCGATCGAAGCCGGCTGCATGGTGGTCCTGAATCTGCGCGACAGGCCATGACAAGGTGTGGCGCGAGTGAAGAACGCAATGGGCGCGAGGTCGGCGTCGAACGCAGGCGCCTGCTCGCGAAAGGAACGAAGCCGGCTTGCGCGCGCCAAGATGTTCGCGCGGCAAGCCGGGCCGCCTAGCGAGTATCGCTAGGCATTTGCCTTCGTGACCGCGCGCGCGGCGAGCAGCGGAATCAGATGCGCGCGATACGTGGCGCTCGCGTGCATGTCGTCGTTCAGCTCGTCGGGCGACACGCTGACCGCGCGTGCCGCCTCGGGCGTGAAGTTCGCCGACAGCGCGCTTTCGAGCTCGGGCACGCGAAATACCGACGACGCCGCACCCGTCACCGCAACCCGCACACCGCCTGCGGACTTCGCGACGAACACGCCGACCAGCGCGAAGTGCGAGGCCGGATTTCGGAATTTCTCGTACGCGGCGCGCTCAGGCACCGGAAACTCGACGGCGACGATCAACTCGTCGGGTTCGAGCGCGGTCTCGTACATGCCGACGAAGAAATCGCTCGACGCGATGCGCCGCCGGTCCGTGACGATCGTCGCGTCGAGCCCCATCGCGGCGGCCGGGTAGCACGCGGCCGGATCGTTGTTCGCGAGCGAGCCGCCGATCGTGCCGAGCGCGCGCACCTGGCGATCGCCGATATTCGAAGCCAGCTCCGCGAGCGCGGGCAACACGCGCCGCACGTCCGCATGCTCGGCGACGTCGGCATGACAAACGGCCGCGCCGATCGTCACCTTGTTGGCGTCGACGCCGATCGTCTTGAGCGCGGGAATGCGCGTCACGTCGATCAGTTGCGACGGCTGCGCAAGACGCAGGCGCATCGTCGGCAGAAGGCTCTGGCCGCCGGCGAGAAACTTCGCTTCCGGGTCGGCGGTGAGGGCTGCGGCGGCCGCTTGCGGATCCGTCGCGCGTTGATACTCGAATGAATACATGTCGAATGCTCCGCTCAGGATCGTTGGGTCAGGCTTGCTTCGCCGCTTGAATCGCGGACCACACACGATGCGGCGTGGCCGGCATCTGCAGATTGGTCACGCCAAGCGGCGCGAGCGCGTCGATGATCGCGTTGATCACGGCCGGCGGTGAGCCGATCGCGCCCGCTTCGCCGCAGCCTTTGACGCCGAGCGGGTTGTGCGTGCACGGCGTGCCCTTCGAAGTCTCGACCGTGAAGTCGGGCAGATCGGACGCGTGCGGCATCGCGTAGTCCATGTACGAGCCGGACAGCAGCTGGCCGCTGTCGTTGTCGTACACGCAGCGCTCGAGCATCGCCTGGCCGATGCCTTGCCCGAGCCCGCCATGTACCTGGCCTTCGACGATCATCGGATTGATCACGTTGCCGAAATCGTCGACCGCAGTGAACTTCTGGATGCGGCTCTCGCCGGTGTCCGGATCGACTTCGATCTCGCAGATGTACGCGCCCGACGGATACGTGAAGTTGGTCGGGTCATAGAATGCGCTTTCTTCGAGGCCCGGTTCGAGCACATCGAGCGGATAGTTGTGCGGCACGTAGGCTGCGAGCGAGATTTCCGCGAACGCCTTCGTGCGGTCGGTGCCCGCGACGCGGAACACGCCGTTCTTGAACTCGATGTCTTCCGCCGACGCTTCGAGCAGATGCGCGGCGATCTTCTTCGCCTTCGCTTCGATTTTGTCGAGCGCCTTCGAGATTGCCGAGCCGCCGACCGCGATCGAACGCGAGCCATACGTGCCCATGCCGAACGCGATGCGGCCGGTGTCGCCGTGCACGATCTCGACGCTGTCGAGCGGAATGCCGAGGCGGTCGGCGACCACTTGCGCGAAGGTCGTCTCGTGGCCTTGGCCGTGGCTATGCGAACCCGTGAACACGGTGACCGAACCGGTCGGGTGCACGCGAATCTGGCCGACTTCGAACAGGCCCGCGCGCGCGCCTAGCGCGCCCGCGATGTTCGACGGCGCGAGACCGCATGCCTCGATGTAGCACGAGTAGCCGAGGCCGCGGCGCTTGCCGTTCTTTTCCGATTCCTGCCGGCGCGCGGCGAAGCCTTCGACGTCAGCGAGCGTCAGCGCGCGCGACAGAATCGCGTTGTAGTCGCCCGTGTCGTAGGTGAGGCCGACCGGCGTCGCATACGGGAACTGCGTGATGAAGTTGCGGCGGCGAATTTCGGCCGGGTCGAGCTTCATCTCGCGCGCCGCGGCTTCGACCAGACGCTCGACGACGAACGTCGCTTCCGGCCGGCCCGCGCCGCGATACGCATCGACGGGAACGGTGTTGGTGAAGACCGCCTTCACTTCCGCGTAGATCGCGGGCGTCGCGTATTGGCCGGCGAGCAGCGTCGCGTACAGGATCGTCGGTACGCTCGACGCGAACGTCGACAGATAGGCGCCCATGTTGGCGATCGTATGCACGCGCATCGCGAGGAACTTGCCGTCGGCGTCCATTGCCAGCTCGGCCTTGGTCACGTGATCGCGGCCGTGCGCGTCGGAAAGGAACGCCTCGGAGCGCTCGGCCGTCCATTTGACCGGCCGGCCGATCTTCTTCGATGCCCACGTGAGCGCGACGTCTTCCGCATACAGGAAGATCTTCGAGCCGAAGCCGCCGCCGACGTCCGGCGCGATCACGCGCAGCTTCGATTCCGGCAGCGACAGCACGAACGCGGCCATCAGCAGTCGCTCGACGTGCGGATTCTGATTCGCCACATACAACGTGTAGCTATCGTCCTGCGCCGAATAGCTCGCGTTGACCGCGCGTGGTTCGATCGCGTTCGGCACGAGCCGATTGTTGACGATGTCGAGCGTGGTCACGTGCGCGGCTTTCGCGAACGCGGCGTCGGTCGCGGCCTTGTCGCCGTGACCCCAGTTGTAGCAGACGTTGTCGGGCACTTCGTCGTGCACCGCCGCCTGACCCGGGTCGGCCGCATGCGCGGTATCGACGACGGGCGGCAGTTCTTCGTAATCGACCTCGATCAGTTCGGCCGCATCTTTGGCGGCCTTGATCGATTCGGCGATCACGAGCGCGATCTGGTCGCCCACATGCCGCGCCTTCGTATGCGCGATCACCGGATGTGGAGGCTCGTTCATCGGCTTGCCGTCGGTGCTGTGGATCAGCCAGCCGCACGGCAGTCCGCCGACCTTCTCCGCCGCCAGGTCCGCGCCGGTGAAGATCGCGACCACGCCCGGCGACTGTTTGGCCGCGCTCGTGTCGATGCTGTTGATCTTCGCGTGCGCGTGCGGCGAGCGCAGGAACACCGCGTAGGTTTGCTGCGGCAGCACGATGTCGTCGGTGTACTGGCCTTTGCCGGTCAGGAAGCGATAGTCTTCCTTGCGTTCGACGGCGGCGCCGATCAGGCTCTGGGTATCGGGTGCGTTCATCGTCGGCTCCTCAGGCGGTTGCGCCGGTGGCATTCGCGCCGGCAGTTGCGCTCGATGCGGCGGACGCCTTCATACCCGCGGCGCCTTCGAGCACGGCCTTGACGATGTTGTGATAACCCGTACAGCGGCACAGATTGCCGTCGAGCTGTTCGCGCACTTCGTCGCCGGTCAGATCGGGCTGACGCTGCACCAGCGACACCGCGCTCATCACCATGCCCGGCGTGCAGAAGCCGCATTGCAGACCGTGGCAGTGCTTGAACGCGGCCTGCATCGGATGCAGAGCGCCGTTGTGCGCGAGCCCTTCGATGGTCGTGACTTCGGCGCCATCGGCTTGCGCGGCGAGGATGTTGCAGGACTTGATCGCGCGGCCGTTCAGATGCACGGTGCAGGCGCCGCATTGCGCGGTATCGCAGCCGACGTGGGTGCCGGTCAGACGGAGTTGATCGCGCAGGAACTGGACAAGCAGGGTGCCAGGGTCGACTGAGGCGCTCACGGGTGCGCCATTGACCGTCAGACTGATGCTGATCGCCATGAAGCTGTCTCCTATGTCGACCGCGGTTAGCGCTTTAGCGCTTACCGCGGTCCCATGCGGTTTAAACGCGATTGATCGGAGCGAGCGCTTCGGCGTATCGATCCCCGCCTCCACGCTGACCACGATCCCATGCAAGATAGTTGCTGTGGGTGAGACCGGACCTGTGATTGTTGTTGCCCCTGCTTTTGCTTCGACTGCGAGTGACTGCGGTTCGCGAGGTCCGATGAGGGTGCTGCGGGTTTTACAAGTCTGCCGAAAAGTAAAGCACAAATCGCGCGGACGCGCTATGAGGGGAAGTGTGTCGGCGCGCGCGAGCGCACCAACAGAAGACGGGGCCACGGAACGGGACGCCGCAAAGACGAGCGCCCCGTCTGCAGGGCATGATGGGGCGCTTCGATAAATCAGCGGAAAGCGAGGCCGCGCTCGCGAGCATTCAGCTCATTGGCGCGGCCTCGTTGAAAACGGCGCCTTATTTTGCCAGTTTCGAATGACGGCGCGAGTAGCCGAAATAAACGACCATGCCGATCGCGAGCCAGATGAGGAACGCGCCCCACGTGATGCCTTGAAGATTCAGCATCAGGAACAGGCACGATGCGACCGCGAGCACCGGCACGACCGGCACGCCCGGGCAACGGAACGCGCGCGGCAGCTCGGGGTGGGTCTTGCGCAGCACGAGCACCGCGATCGACACCATCGAGAATGCCGCGAGCGTGCCGATATTGATCAGTTCAGCCAACACATTGAGCGGCACCAGCGCGCCGATCAGGCCGAAGAAGATACCGACGAGCCACGTCGTGAAGAACGGCGTCGCGAAGCGCGGATGCACTTTCGACAGCTTCGCGGGCAGCAGCCCGTCGCGCGACATCGCGAAGATCACGCGCGTCTGACCGTAGGCCATCACGAGAATCACGGTCAGCATGCCGAGCACGGCGCCGAGGTCGATGAAGCCCGCGACCCAGTTTTGCCCCGCGAGCTGCAGCGCGTATGACACCGGGTGAGAAATGCCCATGAACTTCTCGGACGGCACGATGCCGGTGACGACCGCAGCCACGGCCACATACAGCACCGCGCACACGCCCAGCGACGCGATGATGCCGACCGGCAGATCCCGCTTCGGATTCTTCACCTCTTCCGCCGCCGACGACACCGAGTCGAAGCCGATGAACGCGAAGAACATCACCGCGGCCGCGCCGAACACGCCGCTCCAGCCGTGCGGCATGAACGGGTGCCAGTTGGCCGGCGTGACGTGGAACACGCCGACGCCGATCACGAGCAGCACGACCACGACCTTGATCGCCACCATGATGTTGTTGATCCGCGCGGATTCGCGCACACCGACCGACAGCAGCGTGGTGATCGCCATCATCACTAGGAAGGCGGGCAGGTTGAACAGCGTTTCGTGTCCGGGGACGGCGCCGGGGGCCGCGGTCAGCGCCATCGGCAGCGACACGCCGAAGCCCGACAGCAGCGACTGCAGATAGCCTGACCAGCCGACCGACACCGCCGAGGTCGCGAGCCCATATTCGAGCATCAGGTCCCAGCCGATGATCCATGCGGCCAATTCGCCGAGCGTCGCGTACGAGTACGTGTAGATCGAACCGGCGACCGGGATCGTCGATGCGAATTCGGCATACGCGAGCGCGGCGAAGCCGCAGGCGATCGCCGCGATCACGAACGAGATCATCAGCGCGGGGCCGGCCTGCAAGGCGCCCGTGCCGGTGAGCACGAAGATGCCGGTGCCGATGATGGCGCCGACGCCGAGGAAAGTCAGGTCGAGCGCGCCCAGCGCCTTTTTCAGGCCGGCGGTCTGAGCGCTTGCCGCAAGCATGTGCTCGACGCTCTTTTTGCGAAACAGGGACATTGGCGTGGGTCTCCAGTGGTGCACGCGTGTTGCGCGCCGAATGTCGGGAAAACCCGCAATTCTAGCGGATGCGTGCCACCGGGCCGCTTCAAAACGGCGCTTCGTGGACCAGGGCGATGGGCGGAAACTCCCGCCAGGAGGGACACAACGCCGCAATCATGGGCTATGGCGTCTGCTGGCCTAGCCGGCCATCGCTGGATTCAGATCGACGAGGCGGTTGCTCATCACATAGAACGTGAGCTCGGCGTTGTTGCGCAGCTTCATCTTGTCGAGCAGCCGCGTGCGGTACACGCTGACCGTCTTCACCGACAGGGACAGTGTGGCCGCGATATCGGTGAGCCGTTTGCCCGACGCGAGCATGCACAGCGTCTGGTACTCGCGATCGGACAGCTTTTCGTGCGGCAACTGCTCGCCGTCGAACGACACGTAGTCGGCGAGCGCCTCGGCCATCTCGGGGCTCACGTACTTGCGGCCCGCGGCGACTTGCTGGATCGCGCCGATCATCTGCGCGGCGTCGACCGTCTTCGACAGATAGCCGGACGCGCCGGCCTTGAGCGCGCGCACCGCGTACTGGTCCTCGCGGTACATCGAGAACATCAGCACCGCGACGCGTGGCGCCTTGCGCTTCAGGCGCTTGAGCACCTCGACGCCATTCATGTCGGGCAGCGAGATGTCGAGCAGCACGACGTCGAAGCTGTGATGGACGACCGAGTCGAGCGCTTCGGAGCCGCTTTGCGCCTCGGCGACCTCGCGCGCGACGCCGCGATCGAGCAGCAGCTGGCGAACGCCCTGGCGGACCACCGCGTGATCTTCGACGATCAGGATGCGCAGGCTCATGGTCGCGTGCTCACGATTGCAGCGCGCGCCGGGCGGCGCGCGGGGCGGGGGTGGTGGCCAGCACCGCGTGCCACGCGAAGCGGGCCTGGATCAAGGTGCCGCGCGGGGCGACGGCGCCGTTGCTGCCAGTGCCGCTATCCTCGCCGCAACTGACGCTTGCGCGCCTCGCGCCGACCCGCAACGTGCCGTCGAATGCGGCGCAGCGCGCCTGCATTCCGGCGAGGCCGAAATGACCGGCTGGTTGTTTCTGGCCACCGCGTTCGCGCGCACCGCGCGGCAGGCCGATGCCGTCGTCGTTTACGAGGAGCCTCAGATGACGCGGACCGGTTTCGATGCGCACGTCGGCGCAGCTCGCGCGTGCGTGCTTCGCGGCGTTGTTCAGCGCTTCCTGCGCGACGCGGAACACGGCGAGCGCGGCATCGGCGGACAGGCGCGCGAGACGCGCGTCGTCGGCGCAGGTGACGGTGGTGCGCAAGCCGGTGCGAGAGGAGAAGTCGCGCACCCAGCACTTCAGCGCGCCGGCGAGGCCGGTCTCGAACGACGGCGCGTGCAGTTGCGCGATGGCCTGTCGGTTCGCCGCGTGCACGGCGTCGAGCGAACGGTTCGCGACCGCGAGCGCGGCCGCGCATTGCGGCGGCGCGTCGGCGGGCAGCCAGGTTTCGATGCCGGCGAGCGCGAAGCGTGTCGCGGTCAGCTCGGCGCCGACGCCGTCGTGCAACTCGCGCGCGACGTGGCGGCGTACGCTTTCCTGCGCATCGACCAGTTCGGCCGACAGCTCGCGCACCCGCGCGCGCAGCCGCTCGATCTCGCGCGCGGCGTGCGACGGCATGTCGAAGCCATCACGCTGCGCGGCCGAGGCCAGCGCAGCGTTGAACGGGACGGCAGTCGGCGTATCCATGAATTTCCCTCTCAGGAAGCGGAGTGGACAGCGAAGCGGGCGCGCAGACGCGATCAGCGCCTGCGAATCACGCGGTTTCGCGTCGGACGAAACACGATGGCCCAACGTAACGAAATTTACATTCAGTAACAACTCGGGTTGACGATGTTCAGTGCACGAATTCGTTTGATCTTGCGGCGCGATGATATCCCAAAAAGATTAAAAAAGCAGTCGCACCAAGGCTTAGCGCATGGTTTGTAGAAATTACTTGATGTTTGTCATACGCCCGCCGTGTCAGAGGAATTCTGACAGCGAAGGTGATGTAACAGGGTCCAATTTGTAACGAAGCAACAAAAAAGGAGCCCAGAGGCTCCTTTTTTGGAATTCGCGGTGCGTGGGCCGCGAGAGGGAATACCGGCTTAGCCGACGAAGGCCTTTTCGACCACGTAATGACCCGGCTCGTTGTTGCTGCCTTCCTTGAAACCGGCGTCTTCGAGCAGCTTGCGCGTGTCGCGCAGCATGTGCGGGCTGCCGCACAGCATGACGCGGTCGTTTTCGAGCGAGAAACCCGGCACGCCGAGGTCGGCGAACAGCTTTTCGGTTTCGATCAGCTCGGTGATGCGGCCGCGGTTCTGGAACGCTTCGCGCGTGACGGTCGGGTAGTACAGCAGCTTTTCCTGCACGAGCTCGCCGAGGTGTTCATGCGCCGGCAGGTGCTCGGTGATGTATTCCTTGTACGCGAGTTCGTCGACGAAACGGCAGGTGTGCGTGAGCACCACGCGCTCGTAGCGGTCGTAAATGTCCGGATCTTTGATGATCGACATGAACGGCGCGAGGCCCGTGCCGGTAGACAGCAGCCACAGCGTCTTGCCCGGCAGCAGGTTATCGGCCACCAGCGTGCCGACCGGCTTCTTGCCGATCAGCACTTCGTCGCCGACCTTCAGATGCTGCAGACGCGACGTGAGCGGACCGTCCTGCACCTTGATGCTGAGGAATTCGAGATGTTCTTCGTAGTTCGCACTCGCGAGGCTGTAGGCGCGCAGCAGCGGCTTGCCGTCGACCTGCAGGCCGACCATCGTGAACTGGCCGTTTTCGAAGCGGAACGACGGATCGCGCGTGCAGGTGAAGCTGAAAAGCGTATCGGTCCAGTGATGGACGCTCAGGACGGTTTGTGAATTCAGGTTGCTCATGGCTTCTTGGATAGTGCGAAAACAAAGGCGGCCAGTCGTCTGAGCCGGCCGGCACGGCAAGGGCGATGCTGCGCTGATCCGGAGTCGGGACTCCCGCGCAATCCAGCATTTTACCGTGCCCGCCGGGGCGGGGCCGCGGCGCGGCGGGCGAGCGTGGTAAAGCGGGTTGCCAAAACCGGGAAGCGGCGGCGCCGGCTTGCTGGCGCCGCGAAGTACGTTGGCGTGAGCGCGGCCGTGCTTCAGCGGGGTACGGCGATTCGGCGAACGCTGCGCAGGGCGGCTGCCATTGGCTGTCCGGCAGGCGTGAAAGCGACGCGCCGCGTGGGCAACAATTTCAAGATGATACCGAAACGCGGCGTGCGCTGCAGCATTGACCCTGCTGATAAGGCCGGCAAATGGGGCGGAACCGTCCCGACGCCATCGGGATCGCCTCGGGTTCGACTATCGGTTGCCCGGCGCGATTTTTTGGGGAATACGCCTGACGTCACCTCGTTTACGCAGGACGCGAGTCGCGCGAAGCCAGGCAGTGCGGTGGCTGCGCGACTCGTCCTGGCGGCCGCGACCGCCCCTGCGAGTAGGAGGTGTCAAATGGAAACTTCTCGTGCGATGTCAGCATTCGGTTCATACACGGACTTCACCGGATTGGTGATACGGGCACGCGCATCGCGCCGCTTACGTCGTGCGGTGTGTCAGGCCGGTCTGCTGGTTTTATCGTTGGGGGCGGTCGGGGCCGAGGCGCAGGAGGTGATTTTGCCGCCGCAGTCCGTTACCTCGTCGACCGTTCCGGCCAACGGCGATGTCAATCCGTATGGCATGGCGTTCGTGCCGTTCGGCGTGCCGTCCTGGAGCACGCTCAAACCCGGCGATGTGGTGGTGTCGAATTTCAATGCGCAGTCGAACCTGCAGGGAACCGGTACGACGATCGTCAAGCTCGTGCCCAATAGCAATCCGGTGACCTTCTTCCAGGGAAGCAATCTCGGTCTCACGACGGCGCTCGCGGTGCTCAGAAGTGGCTTCGTGCTGGTGGGCAATGTGCCGACTACGGATGGCAAGAACGTCGTCCCTCCGGGCTCGCTGCTCGTCATCAATCCGCAAGGCGGGCTCGTCACAGAACTGAAAGATAAGAAGCTGCTGGACGGCCCCTGGGATCTCACCGTGATCGACGGGGGGCAATTCGTCAGGGTCTTCGTCTCGGATGTGCTGAACGGAAAGGTCGCGCGGATCGATCTTGCGATCGGGCAGAACGGCGTTCAGATGCTGCCTAGCTCGACCATCATTGCATCAGGCTATCTGCACCGCACCGATCCGGCGGCACTGGTGGTCGGCCCGACCGGACTGGCGTACGACTCGGCGCATGACGTGCTGTACGTCGCCTCGACCGGTGACAACGCGGTGTTCGCCATCTACGGCGCCGCGGGCGCGAATCACGATGGCGGCGTCGGCCGGATGATTTACCAGGACAACAAGCACCTGCACGGTCCGCTTGCGCTGGCGCTCGCACCCAACGGGCATCTCGTCACCGCAAACGGCGACGCGGTCAACCCCGACCCGAATCAGCCCAGCGAAATCGTCGAGTTCACCGTCGACGGACAGTTCGTCGCCCAATTGCAGGTCGATCCTGCGCCGGGCTCGGCGTTCGGCCTCGCCTTCGGCCTCGATAGCAAGCGCCACCTGCAGTTCACGGCGGTGGACGACGCCACCAATACCGCGACGGTCTGGACGTTGCGCACGAACAATCAATAAGGAAACCGAGGACGACGATCGGGGACGTCCTGACGCGTCGGGGACACGTCACGGTCACACGGTTTCACGGCGGGTCTATCGGTACACAGATATGGATCGGGGGCGGCGATTGTAGCGGCAAGCCTCAGTCAAATAAGGAAAATCTGTCCGATGGTATTGTTGACGCCAACTCGCGGGTGCCGCTTGCTCAGGCCGCCGCCGCCCGCTTTTTTCCTCGCTGTTTCAGCACCCGCGCCTGCAGCACGATCACGAGTAGCAGGAACACGCCGCGAATCACCGATTGCCAGTACGCGGACAGACTGATGAAGCCGAGTCCGTTCTCGAAGTTCAGCAGATTGAACACGAGCCCGAGCAGCAGCACGCCGGCGATCGTCATCGCGACGGAACCTTCGCCGCCGGTCAGCAGCGTGCCACCGAGCACGACCGCCGAGATCGCGAACAGCTCCCAGCCGACGCCTTCGTTCGGTTGCCCCGCGCCGAACTGCGCGGCGAGGATCACGCCCGCCATGCCGGCGAGCAGCCCGCTGACCGCATAGGCCATCACCAGCGTGCGGTCCACGTTAAGCCCCATCAGCCGCGCGGCCTCCTCGCTGCCGCCGATCGCGAGCGAGTGCCGCCCGAAGCGCGTGCTGCTCAGCGCGAGCCAGCCGGCCACCGCGGCGACCAGCGCGACGAGTCCCGGGATCGGCAGTCCGAGCAGGTCGCCCTGACCGAAGTTGCCGAAGTTCGAATCGGCCGCGATCGAGACCGCATCGTTCTTGCCCAGCAACAGCGCGACGCCGTGCGCGCCGAGGCTCGTCGCAAGCGTGACGATGAACGGCAGGATCTTGAGCCGCGTGATGATGATGCCGTTCAGCACGCCGACCGCGAGCCCGGCCGCGCAGCCCGCCAGCACCGCGACCCAGCCCCCGTAGATGCTCGTCAGCGCAGCGACCACGCTGGCGAGCGCCGCGACCGTGCCGACCGACAGATCGATGCCGCCCGTGATGATCACGAAGGCCATGCCGATCGAGATCAGCGCGAACATCGAGTTGTAGCGCCAGAACGATGTGATGTTGTACGCCGAGCCGAAGTGGTCATAGCGCACGAGCCCAAAGACGACGAGCGCCGCGAGCGCGAGCAGGATGGGAAGATTCTTTTTCATCGCATCGAATCTGGAAAGGTTGTCAGCGCGAGCGCCGCTGCACGTAAACCGCCGCGACGATGATGCCGGCCTTCACGACGAGCGCGGCCGCATCGGGAATGCCGTGAGCGAGCAGCGTATAGCGCAGCAACTGGATGATCAGCGCGCCGATCAGCGTGCCGCCTATATACGCCTTGCCGCCCGTCAGCGCGGTGCCGCCGACCGCGACCGCCGCGATCGCATCGAGTTCGACGCCGAGCCCCACGACGTTCGCATCCGACGAGGAATTCACCGAGATCGAGATCAGCCCCGCGAGGCCCGCGAGCGCCGCGCACAGCGTGTACGCGACCATCTTGACGGCAGCGGTCGGCACGCCGCTCAGATACGCGGCTTTCTCGTTGCCGCCGGTGATCAGCAGATACTGGCCGAACAGCGTCTTGCGCACGACCCACACGAATACGCCGACCAGCGCGAGCATCAGCAGCACCTGGAACGGCACGCCCGCGACCTTGCCGAGCGCGATCCACTGAAAGGCTGGCGTGTTGAACGCTTGCAGACTGCCGTCGGTGACGACCTGCGCGATGCCACGTCCGGCGATGAACAGCACGAGCGTCGCGACGATCGGCTGCACCGATAATCGCGTGACGAGCAGGCCGTTGAACACGCCGCACAGGGCGGCCGCCAGCACCGGCAGCACGAACGCGAGCGCGATGCCGAGCGGTCCCGCGATGTTGAGGAACAGCATCGGCGCGAGCGCGCCCGCAATCGCCATCGACGCGCCCACCGACAGATCGATGCCGCCCGTCGCCACGACCAGCGTCATGCCGATGCCGACGATCACGATCGTCACGACCTGCGTCATGTTCACGTTGAAGGTCTGCAGCGACCAGAAGTGCGGCGTGAAGATCAGGTTGAACAGCACCATCGCGAGCAGCACGATCACTTCGCGCTGCATCGCGAGATGGCGCCACTTCTGCACGGTGCTCGCGGACCGGGCGGGCGGCGTGTCGGTCGATTGCATCATGGTTGCATCTGCGCCCGGCGCCTCGCCGCGCAGCGGATTGGAATGCAGCTTAAGCGCCATGACGGTCGCCCTCCAGCGCGTCTTCGATGTGTGCCGCTCGCGCGGCTTGCGCGAGCGCGGATTGGCCCTCGCTGCCGTAGGCGATCGCATCCATGATCGCGGTCTCGCTCATCTCGGCTCCGTTCAGTTCGGCGACGGTGCGGCCGTCGCGGATCACGACCGCGCGATCGGCGACCGCGGTCAGCTCTTCGAGCTCGGACGCGGACAGCAGCACCGCGAGCCCCGCGTCGCGCAACTCGCGCACGATCTTCGCGACATCGGCTTTCGCGCCGACGTCGATGCCGCGCGTCGGCTCGTCGAGCAGCAGCAGCGCGGGTTCAGCCGCGAGCCAGCGCGCGAGCAGCACTTTCTGCTGATTGCCGCCCGACAGCTCGCGGATCGGCTGATCGGCCGAGCGCAGCTTGATGCCGAGCGAAGCGATGAAGCGATCGACGATCACCTGCTGCTTCTTCACGTCGACGATGCCGTTTTTCGCAAGCGTGCGCAGGCAGACGAGCGTCAGGTTGTCGCGCACCGACAGTTCGGGGACGATGCCTTCGCCCTTGCGGTCTTCGGTCAGGTACGCGAGGCCGCGAGCGATCGCGTCCTGCGGAGATTTCAGCCCAACCGTCTCGCCGCCGATCGCGAGCGAGCCTTGCGCCAGCGGATCGGCGCCGAACATCAGCCGCATCGTTTCGGTGCGGCCCGAGCCGAGCAGGCCGGCCAGACCCACCGCCTCGCCCGCGTGCACGTCGAGCGACACGCCGTTGACCTTCGGCGGCGCGCCAAGCTGTGTCGCGCCGATCACCTGCTTGCCGCGCTTCGCGAGATTCGCTTCGCGCGCCGCCGTGTCGTCTTGCACGACCGCGGCGAGCGAGCGGCCGAGCATCGTCGTGACGAGCTGCAGCTTGTCCATCTCGGCCATCGTGCTTTGCGCGACCGTCTGGCCATCGCGCATCACGGTCACGCGATCGCACAGCGCGTAAAGCTCGTCGAGCCGGTGCGACACGAAGATCACCGCGCGGCCGTCGTCGCGCAGCTTGCGCACGACGGTGAACAGCAGTTCGACCTCGCGCTCGTCGAGCGACGACGTCGACTCGTCCATGATCACCATCTTCGCGTCCGACGACACCGCGCGCGCAAGCGCCACCATCTGCTGGATCGCGGTCGAGCAACGGCCGACCGGCTTCTTCACGTCGATCTGCAAACCGAACGAATCGAGCAGCGCCGCCGCGCGCTGCTGCACCGTGCGCCAGTCGATCAGACCGAAGCGGCGCGGCTCGCGGCCCAGAAAGATGTTTTCCGCGACCGAGCGGAACGGCACCAGGTTGATCTCCTGGTAGATCGTGCTGATGCCCGCTTCGCGCGCCTGCTTCGGCGTGCGGAAATCGACCTCCCGGCCTTCGAAGCGCACGCTGCCCGAGCCGCGCCGATAGGCGCCGGTCAGGATCTTGATCATCGTCGATTTGCCGGCGCCATTCTGGCCGATCAGTGCGTGCACTTCGCCGGCTGCCACGCTCAGATTCGCGCCGCGCAACGCGGGCACGCCGCCGAAGCTGATGCCGATGTCCTGCATCTCGAGCAGCGGCGAACGGGTAAGGGGGGAGTGTGGCGTCTCTTTGCCAGATTCCGTCACGGGAGTTCTCCTGATGCGGATGCTGCCGATATTGCCGGATGCGCTGTTGCTGGCGACGCGGTCGGGCCGCCCCAGCGCGTGCGGCCCATGTTACGCCCGTATAAAAGCGAAGCGACGGTCCGTCTGTCACGGGCGCGTCGCTTCGAAGCCTTTTTCCGCCACCCGCCCGACGAGGAGACATTCATAGAAGGCGGGTGACTTCCTGCTACAACGCCGAAGGGAGTCCCCGGGAATATGCCGCCCCGGGGCACTTCCCGATGCTTGCGATCAATAGCCGTACTGCATGTTCTGCTGCACGTTTTCCTTGTCGTAGAAGCGGTCGGACACCTTGACCCAGGTCGGGATCTTTTCACCCTTCGCATAGCGCTGCGCGACGTCGCAGGCGAGCGGGCCGAAGAACGGGCTCGACTGCACGCTCGCGCCGAGCTCGCCAGCCGCGATCGCGTCCATGCCGCCCTTGGTCCCGTCGATCGTGACGAGCTGGATGTCCTTGCCCGGCTGCTTGCCGGCCGCCTTGATCGCGGCGATCGCGCCGAGCGCCATTTCATCATTGTGCGCGTACACGGCGGTCACGTCAGGATGCGCCTGCAGCAGCGTTTCCATCACCTTGCGGCCGGTGTCGCGCGCGAAGTCGCCGCTTTGCGACGCGATGATCGTCATGCCAGGGTTCTTCGCGATCACTTCGTCGAAGCCCTTCTTGCGATCGTTCGCGGCCGACGCACCCGTCGTGCCTTCGAGCTCGATGATCTTCGCCTTGCCGCCCGTGGCCTTGATTAGCCAGTCGGCGGCGCGATGACCCTGATCGATGAAGTCCGAGCCGATGAACGTGATGTAGTCGCGGCCCGCCTTCGCGACCGACTGGTCGACGTTGCGGTCGACGAGGATCACCGGAATGCCGGCCTTCTTCGCCTGCAGCACGACCGGCGCGAGCGGCTTTTCTTCACGCGGCGGGAATACCAGCAGATCGACGTGCTGGGCGATCATGCTTTGAATGTCGGAGACCTGTTTGGAGTTGGAGCCGTTGGCGTCGGTCATCACGATCTGCCAGCCGCATTTCGCGGCGATGTCCTTGAAGCTCCTGGTTTCCGCGAGACGCCACGGGTTGTTGCTTTCGGTCTGCGCGAAGCCGACCTTCAACGGGGTCTTGGTCGTCAGCTTCGGCAATGCGTCGTCGGCATGCGCGGCCGCCGCGCCGACACCGATTGCCAGAGCCAGCAGCGAAGCTGCGAGCGGACGAATCTGCTGCTTGCGCGCGTGCGTGCGCGACTGCGTAATGAGCGACGCCATGTCTTCCTCCAGTAACCGGTGACGGTGTATTTGCTTTTGTGCTGCTCGGGATTGTCTCTGTCCAGCCGGGAGCCCGGCGCTGTTTCGACGGCGAGGATGCAGTTGGCTATAACCCACCGGTGCGCGTTCTTCCCGACCCGACGTGCCGATTATTCCACTCGGAATTATTATCGGTCAATCACTAATAATATTAATCGTCGCCGATTTTTGCCTCGGTAATTACCCTGACCGAGGTGCGCTCGACCAGTGGTCCGTCGAGCTTCACCGTGCGATGGCGCACCGGTGCGCCGGCCGCGCGGTTGTGCTCTTCCTGCAGCAACGTCTCGACGGCCCAGCGGCCGAGTTCGTAGTTGGGCAGCACCACCGTCGACAGTGGCGGATGCGTGTGGCGGGCGATTTCCTGGTCGTCGTAGCCGAGCACCGACACGTCCTCGGGCACGCGCAGGCCGAGTTGCTTGAGCGCCTCGATCGCGCCGATCGCGGTCAGGTCGTTCGCGCAGAAGATCGCGGTGGGCGGATTGGCTTCGCGCATCAGCGACAGCGTCAGCTCGAAGCCGAGGCCCGAACTCCAGTCGCCGTCGCGCACGAGTTCGGCCGCGAACGGCAGATCGGCTGTCGCGAGCGCGGTGCGGTAGCCCTTCAGGCGGTCTTTCGCGGCGTCCTGCCACGGTTCGCCGTTGATGTAGCCGATGCGCCGGTGGCCAGCCTGCAGCAAGTACTCGGTCGCCAGATGGCCGCCCGCGACCTCGGCCGGCACCACCGACGAAAACGTGCTGTCGCCGGTGTAGCAGTTCAGCAGCACGGTCGGCACCTGCGACAGCGCGGCCGGCGGCGCGACCTTGCGCGTGTAGACGGTCGCGTAAATCACGCCGAATACGTGCGGATTGGTGAGGACCGTGTCGAGTACCTGTTTTTCGATGTCGGCGTTGCCGTGCGTCGAGTAGACGGCGAGCATCTTGCCGCTCGCGTACGCTGCGTCGCGCGCGCCGTCGATGTTGACGACCGGGTGCGGGCTCGTGGAGATTTCATCGGCCAGATAGACGATCAGATTGCGCTCGTCGCTCGATGCCGTGAGCGGCTCGCGCAGCGACAGCCGGTAGCCGAGGTCGTGCGCGGCCTTCAGCACCTTGTTGCGGGTGGCCTCGGAGAACTTCGCGCCGGCCGCGTTGTTGAGCACGAGCGAGACGGTGGATTGCGACACGCCGGTGAGCTTCGCGATGTCGGTCATGGTGGGACGGCGTTGAGTCGATTTTTTCATTGTTCGGGCCGCGCTGGGGCGGCGCTGAAGCAGGGGAATGCCAGCGGCATCATGCTGCTGACGGTACCACTAATAATATGCGTGCGGCAACGCGCGCTAACCCGCCATTTGGGAATCGAGCTTACGTTCCGTTACCGGCTCTTTTTGAACGAATTTATTACTAATAATATTGACCGGCATGCGGTGTCGTGCGATTCTCGCTCGGGGTAGTCCGCCGGCCGCGAGGTGCGCGGCACGTCAAAGGAGATATGAATGCACGTTTCTGTTGCCGCTTTCCGCTCGCGGTTTTGCCTCGTCTGACCATGCGCGACGTTTTCCCGAATCCTGCCCGGCCGGGCGAGGCACATGCCGTCATCCGATCGCCGGCGCAGCTGTCATGGCTCGACGATCCCGCGATCGCCGCGCGCCTCGTTACTTTGTCGGCCGGCGCATTGCGCGCGGTTCTCGCGCCGGACGTTGGCGGCGCGCTCGCGGCGTTCTACGAGGTCACGCCGGAAGGTCCGTTGCACTGGCTGCGGCCGGCGCTGCCGGAAGCGTTCGAAGCGTGCGATCCGCTGCGCATGGCGAGCTTCCCGCTGTTCCCGTACTGCAACCGGATTCGCGATGCACGCTTCGCGTTTGACGGCGCGACGATCGACCTCGCCGGCAACGACCCGCATTTCGCCCACGCGCTGCATGGCAACGCGTGGCGTCGTCCGTGGCGCGTCGGAGCGCGCAGTGAAAGCGCGGTGGACTTGCACTTCGAGCACGAGCCCGATGCGAGCGTGACCGGCGACTGGCCGTTTCGTTATCGCGCGCGGCAGCGTATCGAGTTGCGCGGCGGCGCGCTGCACATCACGATGTCCGCACGGAATCTCGCCGATCGGCCGATGCCGTTCGGCATGGGCCATCACCCGTACTATCCGCGCACCGCGGCGACGCGCATCCATGCCGACGTGCAGGCGATGTGGCACGCGGACACCGACGTGCTGCCGACGCATCTGGGTCCGCATCCGGCCGTCGACGCTTTGCGCGCGGGCATGTCACCCGATGCGTTCGATCTGGACAACAACTTTTCGAACTGGTCGCGCGCGGCGACGATCGCGTGGCCCGACGAGCGCCGCAAGCTGACGATGCGTGCCGACGCGCCGTTCGATCACCTGGTCGTGTTCGCGCCGGCCAGCGATCCGCAGCTATGCGTGGAGCCGGTCACGAACACGACCGACTGCTTCAACGCGGTTGGTACACAAGAGCACGTCGGCGGCTGCGTGTTGCAGCCGGGGGAAGAGATCGAAGCGGCTTTGAGCTGGACACCGCATCGCGAGTGAAGAGCGTTTATTCCAGCCGCAACTTCGCCATATACGGCAAATGATCCGACAGCCACGCGGTCTCCTGCGTCGGCTGGATCCATTCGACCGGCTGCATGCCGCGCACGAACATCTTGTCGAGCGACAGCGCCGGCGAGAACGCCGGGAACGTGCGCGCCGGTTCGCCGAGCAGCGTCGCGACTTCCTGCAAGCCGTGCTCGCGAAAGAGCGGCACCGAGTCGTTGCGCCAATCGTTGAAGTCGCCGGCCAGCACGAGCGGACCGTTCGGGGCTTCCTTCGCGATCCAGTGCGCGATCCAGTTCATCTGCCGCAAGCGCGCCGGACGCGTCAGCGCGAGATGCGCGCACAGCAGCGTGACGAGCCGCCCGCCGAACGTCGCACGCGCGACCAGCAGGCCGCGCTTTTCGAAGCGGTGCGCGGAAATGTCCCAGCGGCCGCCGAGATCCAGCGGATGCGGCGACAGAATTGCATTGCCGTGCCGCCACGACGGCTTGAACACGTTCGGGCCGAGTGCGACTTCGAGTTCGAGCGCGCGCGCGATTTCGGTCGCCTGACAGTGCCAGACGTCGGTCAGCGGATCGTCCATCGGCGCACCGAAACTGCTCGCCAACACCGGCGACGGCATGCGCCGCGCCATCGCTTCCTGCAGGAAGTACGCGTCCGCGTGAGTCGATTGAACCCAGCGCTGCATCGCCTGCCAGGCCTGAAAACCGAGCGGGGTGCGGCCTTTGTGCAGGTTCCAGCTCACAGCGACGAAATCGTTCGGCGCGAGGCTCTCGCGGATCAGTTCTTCTGGGTTTCGCATGCCGCGTTATCCACGTGTTCTGTTTGAGCGCGCCGGTCAGGCGCGCGGTTCCTGTCAGTTTGGAGTGTTGCCGCCAGTCGCGGCGCCATTGCCGCTCGTGCCGCCATTCGTACCGTTGGCATTCGCACCGTTGCTCACGACGCTCGCGTGCACGCGGTACACGAGGTTCGGATTGCGATCGACGATCGTCCAGCTCGCCCATTGATCCGGCGGCACCACCAGACCCGGATGGCTCGCGCTCACCTGGCGCGGTTGCGGCGGCAGCTTGCAGCCGATGTCGGTGCGCGCCGCGTTGTTGTCCTCGAGCGTTTCCTGCGTGTCGATCGAAAACATCACGCCCTCGGGATCGACGCGCAGCGGCGACACCGTGATCGTGCGCGACAGATCGATGCTGCCGGCCGGCTGGTCCTTGCAGCCGACATTGTGTTGCACGACCTGGTGATGCGTATCCGTGCGCGCCTGGCCGACGGTAGTGGTGCCGTCGAACGAATCGATCTGCTGGCCATCTTTCACTACCTGCAATTGCCATTGCACGACCTGCTGCGCTGGCTGTTGTTGCGCGTGGGCGAGCAACGAAGCGCCAAGCAGCATGGTCACGATACTGGTTTTCCACATAAAAGGTTCTCCGCTCACGCGTCGGTTGCGGGGCTGCCTTGCCTCTCGCCGCAGCAGGTGAGAGAGCAATCTTACCCCCGATGGCCGCAACGATTTCTGACACGGTCGAGGAGGGCCGGTTCAGCAACAATCCATTCCAGATAAGGATCGGAATGGCAGCGATCGTTAGCAGCAGAGCCGCGCGACTGCTGGCTTGCACGCGTTTGTGTCCTCGCTACACTGGACTGGAATCGGCGCTCACAAGGCGCCGCCGCTGCAGAATCAGCCAGACGGGGTGAGCGATGACGACAGCAATGGTCAAACAGGAAATCGCCGTGGCCTCGTTCAGCCGGGTGTATGACCTCGACGAGGTCGAAAGCGCGCTGAACGGTCTCGGCGAAGGCGCGAACGAGGCGCTGCGCGCAACCTACGAAAAGATGCTGAAAAACGGCAATCTGCGCTTCTGCGTGAAGCCGAACCGGATGCCGTCGATCGACGATCTGATCGACGCGCTGCCCAATTTTTCCTCACCGCTCGACGACATCCGCAAGCAGGTCGCGCTGTGCCTCGAAACCGAGGATCGGCTCGAACTGATGCCGATCCTGCTGCTCGGCGAACCCGGCATCGGCAAGACGCATTTCGCGAAGCAGTTGGCGCGCCTGCTCGGCACCGCCTACCAATACGTCGCGATGAGTTCGCTGACGGCGGGCTGGATTCTGTCGGGCGCGTCGTCGCAATGGAAGAACGCGAAGCCGGGCAAGGTGTTCGATGCGCTCGTGAACGGCAGCTATGCGAACCCGGTCATCGCTGTCGACGAGATCGACAAGGCGACCGGCGATTCGCAATACGACCCGCTCGGCGCACTATACGCGCTACTCGAACACGACACCGCCCAGAGCTTCGTCGACGAATTCGCCGAGATACCAATTAACGCGGGCAACGTGATCTGGATCGCGACCGCCAACGACGAACGCGCGATCCCCGAGCCGATCCTGAACCGCATGAACGTCTACGAGATCGCGCCGCCGGACCACGCCGGCGCGCGACGCATCGCGCAGTCGATCTACGACGAAATCCGCGGCGCGCACAACTGGGGCCTGCGCTTTCCGGAGACGCTCGGCGACGCGACGCTCGATGCGCTCAAGCGGGCATCGCCGCGCGAGATGCGCCGCGCGATCCTGAACGGCTTTGGCGCGGCGCGGATCGCGGGACGTGACCGGATCGAACCCGCCGATATCCGGCTCGATTACGGAAACCGGCGAAAACCGATCGGGTTTTGACGTTTTCGGCCGGTTTCTTGCACCAAACCCCGTTCTTCGTGATTTTGGTGGCTGTTGCGGCAATTCGTACAATGTGTATGGTGAATGCAACGGCAATTGTTGCTGTTTTCGACGTAGATCGTGGAGTCAAGCCAGTTTGAGCCGCCATCACCTGATCGAGGCGCACGAGCGTTTGTCACTTCTGTCTGTACCGAGTCGTACAATTTTCCGTGGGGGTGATAAAAAGACATAAGCAGACCCAGCGGACAGATACGTTCGACAATGAACGGAACGCGGCGGCGAGATGCCGTTCCTGTCTTCCTTCCATCGGCTGAACGAGGCAGCGCGCGGTGCGATGCGCCGCGTCAACGGATATGGATCAGATCGAATGTGTAGTGATCGGTGCCGGCGTGATCGGCCTCGCGACGGCGCGCGCTCTGGCGGCGCGCGGGCGCGAAGTGATCGTGCTGGAGGCCGCCGACGCGATCGGCGTGGGTACGAGTTCACGCAACAGCGAAGTGATTCACGCGGGCATCTACTATCCGCGCGGATCGCTGAAGGCCACGCTGTGCGTGCGCGGCCGCGAAATGCTGTATGACTACTGCGCCGAGCGCAACGTGCCGCATTCGCGCTGCGGCAAGCTGCTCGTCGCGACGTCGCGCAACCAGATTCCGCAGCTCGAAAGCATCATGGCCAAAGGGCGCGACAACGGCGTGCTCGACCTGATGCGCATCACCGGCGATCAGGCGCAGGCGCTCGAACCAGCGCTCGAATGCGTGGAGGCGGTGTTTTCGCCGCAGACGGGGATCGTCGATAGTCATCAGTACATGCTCGCGCTGCAAGGCGATGCCGAGCGTGACGGCGCCGTGTACGCGTTTCATGCGCCGGTGGAGGCGATCGAGGCTCACAACGGCCGCTTCACGATCGCGGTCGGCGGTGCGGCGCCCACCACGATCAGCGCCGCCTGCGTGATCAACAGCGCGGGTCTGCATGCGAACGCGCTCGCGCGCAAGATTCGCGGGCTCGACCCGCGCCACGTGCCGCCGCTTTACTTCGCCCGCGGCAATTACTTCAGCATCTCGGGGCGCGCGCCGTTCAGCCGCCTGATCTATCCGATGCCGAACGAGGCTGGCCTGGGCGTGCACCTGACGCTCGATCTCGGCGGCCAGGCGCGTTTCGGTCCCGACGTCGAGTGGGTCGACGCGATCAATTACGACGTCGATCCGCGCCGCGCGGAGTCGTTTTATGCGGCGATTCGCGCGTACTGGCCGGCCTTGCCCGATAACGCGTTGCAGCCGGCTTACGCGGGCATTCGTCCGAAGCTTTCAGGTCCTGGTGAACCCGCCGCCGATTTCGTAATTCAGGGGCCGGCCGCGCATGGTGTGCGCGGGCTCGTCAATCTGTTCGGCATCGAGTCGCCGGGTCTGACGGCATCACTGCCGATCGCGCAGCGGGTCTGCGAGCTGGCGGGGCGCGCGTAAGCCCGCGATTACACCGTACCGATCCGCTTATCTCCAGCATTTGGAATATCACCGGAGACGGCTTCGTTGCTATGCTTGGCGAACGCTGTCATCAGAACGGCGTTGATTCCAATATAAATGGAGTGAGTCCCCATGAGATCTTCCCGTCGTACGTTTTTGATCACCAGCATCGGTGTGGCATCGACACTCGCACTGTCGCGCCAGGCGTTCGCCGACGCGCCGAAAGTCTCCGAAACCGATCCGACCGCGCAGGCGCTTGGCTACAAGGCGGACGCGAGCAAGGTCGACAAGGCGAAATTCGCCAAATTCCAGCCAGGCCAGCAATGCAGCAACTGCAGCTTCTTCCAGGGCAAGGCGGGCGATGCCTACGGCGGCTGCCCGATGTTCGCGGGCAAACAGGTCGCTGCCACCGGCTGGTGCAGCGCTTATAACAAGAAGGCCTGATCGAGCCTGCGTGTGATGTGCTAGCAGGGCTTTGCGCGGGATGCGCGGCGACATCGCGGCGCATCCCGCGACTGCGTGCATCGTGGCGTTTTGCGCCAGATGCGGATTGCAGCCGGCCGCTGGATTTTTTAGCGCCGCGCTTTCATCAATGGTGGGCGCCTGTCGAACCACGGCCGTGCCGCCTCGAGTTGCGCGGCGAGTCTGAACAGCGTCGCCTCACCGCCGACACGCGCGGCGAACTGCACGCCGATCGGCAGCCCGCGCGCGTTCCAGTACAAGGGCACCGACATCGCCGGCTGGCCACTCAGATTGAACAGCTCCGTGCAGCCGGCCCACGCGAATGCCTTGTTCGAGGCTTCGAACAGCAGTCTCTTCATCAATCGTTCCAGCGGCATCGTGGTGACCGCGCGCATCTGCATGCGCTCGACGGAACTCGGCCGCATCTCGCCGATCTTGATCGGCGCGGACGCGAGCGTCGCGCACAACAGCACGTCATAGCGGTTCAGCAGATCGGTCAGACGCGCGGTGATGCGGCGCTGTTCGTCGAGCGCGGCCGGCAAACCCTGCTCGCCGATCTTGCGGCCGACGTGCGCCATCGCCCACGTCGAAATTTCGAACTCGCCGCGCGTCGGCCTGTGGCCGGTGATGCGCTCCGCGTTCAGCACGAGGTCTTCGGCGGTCACCGACCACAGCGTCAAGAACGCATGACGGACCGCCGCGAAATCGACGCCGAGCGACACCGGCTCCAGACGATGTCCGAGTGAGCTCGCGAGTTGCGCGGCGTCGTCGAGCGCGGCGCGCGCATCGGCCGATAACGACGGCGCGAGCATCGGCTCGGTCACGTAGGCGATCGTCAGCGGCTTGCATGGCTCGCGGGTTGCGCCGAGAAAGGTGCCGGGCGCGCCGGCCGGCCGCTCGGCGTTGCCCGCCAGCAGGTCGAGCAGCAATGCGCTGTCGCGCACGCTGCGCGAGACGGCGTGATCGATGCCGAGTTCGCCGGCACTGGCCTGCGCCGCGCGCGGCACGCGACCGCGCGACGGTTTCAGGCCGAACAGTCCGCAGCATGACGCCGGAATTCTGATCGAGCCGCCGCCGTCCGACGCATGCGCGAGCGGCACCACGCCGGCGGCGACCGCCGCCGCCGCGCCGCCGCTCGAACCGCCCGGCGTGTGATCGAGATTCCACGGATTGCGGCACGCGCCGAATAGTTCGGGCTCCGTATAAGGCATCTGGCCGAGCTCGGAGGTGCTGGTCTTCGCGAAGATGTTCAGACCCGCCGCTTTCGCGAGCGCGACGACCGGCGCGTCCTGCGTCGGAATGAAGTGGCGGTAGTGGCGGCTGCCCATGGCCATGCGCAGTCCCGCCACGGGCGCGCCGAGATCCTTGATCAGGAACGGCACGCCGGCGAGCGCGGCGTGGGCGGAGGAGTTGTCCGTTCCGTTCACGCCGTCGGCGCTATTCGCGCGATTTGCGTCGTCGCGCGACGCGCGCTGGCGGGCCGCATCGTAGTCCTTCAGAACGACTGCGTTGATCGCGGGATTGACGGCCTCGGTGCGCGAGATCGCGACGTCGATCAGTTCGCGCGCGCTAACCTGGCGCGTGCGCACGAGTTCGGCGAGGCCGATGGCGTCATGAGCGAGATAGTCTGATAGCACGTCGTTTGAGCCCTCGCGGTCGGTTGGCATGCTGCGTCGAATTCGCGGCCGGCCATGCACGCGCGACGGCGTCGTTTCGCTCGATTTTCGCGTTGCTCCGCTCGGGCGTCGCGCATGTGAAAGACGGCGTGTCGGCCGACACGCCGTCTTTCACAGAGTACCTGAGTTGAGCGCCGACGTGACTGATGTGAATTCGAATGCTCACTTCAAATGCGCGAGCTGGCGATCACATCAGTGACGCGGCGGGTCCGGCTAATTGCCGGAACCGCGAATTACATCCGCTCGCCGAGGAACGTCAGCGTGCGGCCATGCGCCAACGCCGACGCGTGCTGGTTGTACGACGCACGATCCGAGCAGTTGAAGCCATGATCCGCGTTCGGGTAGATGTTGAATTGCACGTCGGCACGACCCGCGAAACGCTCCTGAATCTGGCCGATGTCCGACGGCAGAATATGCGCGTCAAGCTCGCCGTAGTGGAACTGCATCGGCACCTTGACGTTCGCGGCCTTGTCGAGATGGTTGTGGATGCCGCCGCCGTAGTAGGCGACTGCGGCGTCGACCGAACCGGCCGCTGCGGCCAGATAGGCGAGACGGCCGCCGAAGCAGTAGCCGATCGCCGCGACCTTGCCGGTCACTTCCGGCAGCGCGCGCAAGGCGGCCGCGGCGGCGCCGATGTCGGCGACCGCGTCGTCGACCTTGGTCTTCTGCATCAGCTCGATGCCCTTTTCGCGATCCTTGCCCTCATACGTTAACTCGACGCGCGGCTGCACGCGCCAGAACACGTCCGGGGCGAGCGCGACATAGCCGTCCTGCGCGTACTGATCGGCGACCGAGCGGATATGGCTGTTCACGCCGAAGATTTCCTGAATGATGATGACGGCCGGTCCCTTGCCGCCCTTCGGCAGCGCGAGATAGCCGCCGAAAGTGTCGTTGCCGGCCGGAATGTCGATCCATCGGGAAGTCGTGCTCATGCTGTTCTCCATTGACTCGCGCGAACGCCGCGCGAGGTCGGTGTGTACGAAACGCTCAAGGCCACGCGGCCCTGCAACGGGCGGTTAGTTTGCCATCAAAAGAACCTGCTTGCAGCGAGGCGGGACGGGGCCTCGCGGCCAATGCGGCGCGCTTCGATTCTCGTAAGGCGATTGAAACAATCTCGATTATTCATTTCTCCGCGATGGCGCGGACGGGTACAGTCAGCGCGTAATGGCTCGCGCGTGTCGGCGCATCTCGCGACATCTTGGCGAGCGCATGGATGAGCACATCGACGGCTTTGCGCCGGAAAGGAAACGAACATGAACGAAGGCAGTTTTGTGACGCCGTTTGCCGAGCGCTTCCAGCTGCGGGTACCCGTCGTGCAGGCGCCGATGGCCGGCGGCGCGACAACGCCGGCGCTCGTCGCGGCGGTGTCGAATGCGGGCGGGCTTGGTTTTCTCGCGGGCGCGGCGCTCGCTCCCGAGAAGATCGCGAGCGAGGTCGCGGCGATTCGCGCGCTGACCGATCGCCCGTTCGGCGTGAATCTGTTCGTGCTCGAACCCGTCTCGCCCGATGAAGCGACCGTGCGTCGCGCGCTCGACGCGATCGATCCGCTGCGTGCCGAGCTCGGTTTGCCGCCGGGCCAGCCGCTCGCACACTATGCGCCTGACTTTCGCGCGCAACTGGAGGCGCTGATCGACTTGCGTGTGCCGGTCGCCGGCTTCACGTTCGGACTGCTTTGGGCGGCCGACGTCGAGCGTTTGCATGCGGGCGGCAGCTATGTAGTTGGGACTGCGACGCATGTTGCCGAGGGCATCGCGTGGCGCGATGCGGGTGCCGATGCGATCGTCGCGCAAGGCGCGGAGGCAGGTGCGCATCGCGGCACGTTCATCGGCGCATTCGAAGATGCGCTGGTCGGCACGATGGCGCTCGTGCCGCAACTGGTCGACGCAGCCGGGCTGCCGGCGCTCGCGGCCGGCGGCATCATGGACGGTCGCGGCATCGTCGCGGCACTCGCGCTAGGCGCGCAAGCCGCGGTGATGGGCACCGCATTTCTGACCACCCGCGAGAGCGCGATTCCCGAGGTATGGAAAACCCGCGTGCGCGGCACGTCCGATACGTCGACCACGGTGACGCGCGCGATCACGGGCCGTCACGCGCGCGGCATCCGCAATCCGTTGATGCAACGTTTGCGCGAATCGGCGGAAAGCATCGCGCCGTATCCGGTGCAAAACGCGTTGACGCAGGAGCTGCGGCAACACGCGGCGCGCGCGCAGAACGGCGACTACCTGTCGCTGTGGGCGGGGCAGGGTGCGCCGCTCGGGCGCACGCGCGCCGAAGCAATCGGCGCGGCTGAACTGATGGCGCAGCTCGAGCAGGAATGGCGGGCGGCCTCTGCGCGAGTCGCCGGGTTCATGCGTTGATTGCGTGGTCGATTTAAGGTTGATTTAAGTTTTTTACCGCTGTCGCATTCCTGTGCGGCACGCCACATTTTCGAGTTGAAAAACCCTTCGAATCTTATGTGACAGAAGCCGGAAAAAGACTAAATCAGCGCCCGCGGAGAAACTTCCCAATTAGCGGAAACCCGCATGGGACGGGGCTTTCCGGCTCGCTCGCCCAAGCCGCGAGCGGCTCGCGCAGGAACTGCGCTATTAGTGTTGTTCCCACTTTCTCAAAAAACTCCCGCAAATTAATTTGTTGGCCTACACTTGCGCGCAAGTACGGTTTGCCAACTGTCATAAACAGTCCGGTAAACGTACTGGCCAAGTGCATGAACGATGCAACCGGCGTGGTCGTCCACGGGACTGAGCGACACGTGTAGGGGAAGCGGGGCACAGGGCGATTACGTTGTTTTGACCGAAACTGGAGACTTACATGAGCATCAAAATTCAAAAGCTGTTGCCGATCAGCGCTGCCGCTCTGCTGTTCGCGACGTTGGCAACATCGGCCGCGGCCGACACGGTCATCAAGATCGGTCACGTTGCGCCGTTGACTGGCGGTATCGCTCACCTGGGTAAGGACAACGAGAACGGCGCGCGCCTGGCCGTTGAGGAAATCAACGCGAAGGGTCTGACGATCGGCGGCCAGAAGGTCACGCTGCAACTCGACGCGCAAGACGACGCGGCTGACCCCCGCACGGCTACGCAGGTTGCGCAGAAGCTCGTCGACGACAAGGTCGTCGCCGTGGTCGGCCACCTGAACTCGGGCACCTCGATCCCGGCATCGAAGATCTATAGCGATTCGGGCATCGTGCAGATCTCGCCGTCGGCAACGAACCCGGCCTACACTCAGCAAGGCTTCAAGACGACCTACCGCGTCGTCGCGACCGACGCTCAGCAAGGCCCGGCACTCGCGAACTACGCGGCGAAGGGCATGAAGGTGAAGAGCGTCGCGATCGTCGACGACTCGACCGCTTACGGGCAGGGTCTCGCGAACGAGTTCGAGAAGACGGCGAAGGCGCTCGGTCTGAACGTCGTGTCGCACGACGCGACGAACGACAAGGCCGTCGACTTCCGCGCGATTCTGACCAAGATCAAGGGTGAAAACCCCGACGCGATCATGTACGGCGGCATGGACGCAACCGGCGGCCCGTTCGCCAAGCAGGCAAAGCAGCTCGGCCTGCGCGCGAAGGTGCTGGCAGGTGACGGCGTGTGTACCGACAAGCTGTCGGACCTGGCCGGCGACGCAACCGACAACATCGTCTGCTCGGAAGCCGGCATGGCGCTCGAAAAGATGGCAGGCGGCAAGGCGTTCGAAACGAAGTACGAAAAGCGCTTCGGCCAGCCGATCCAGATTTACGCGCCGTTCACGTATGACGCTGTGTACATCATCGTCGACGCGATGAAGCGCGCCAACTCGACCGAACCGGCGAAGATCCTGGCGGCGATGCCGGCGACCGACTACAAGGGCGTGATCGGCGAAACGACGTTCGACTCGAAGGGCGACCTGCAGCACGGCGTGATCTCGCTGTACAACTACAAGCAAGGCAAGAAGACGCTGCTCGACGTCGTGAAGATGTAAATTCGGTGTGATCGAAGGCGGCGTCGCGCCGCACTTCGATTCGCAGCTTGAGAGGCACGTGGGCCGCGAGGCTTGCGTGCCTTTTCTTTTGTTCATCGCTTCTGTCAGATCTTCAAACGCCGCAGCACCTTCGGCCCGGCGAAGGCGATCATCGCGGCGCACACCGCGACGACCGACAGTCCGATCGTCAGATTGGTCACCTGCGCGACGGCGCCGATGATCACCGGTCCAAGCAGCAAGCCGAAATAGGCCAGCCCCGCGACGTGCGCGAGCCCTTCGGCCGCGTGGATGCCCTTCACGCTCGCCGCCGCCGCGAACAGCACCGGCATCATGTTCGCGAGGCCCAAGCCGATCAGCGCAAAGCCGGCGAGCGCTGCCACCGGATTCGGCAGCAGCAGCGCGTCGACCATCCCGGCGCAGGCCAGCGCCGCGCTGATCATCACGAGCTGGGGTGCGCCGAAGCGGGCGCGCACCGCGTCGCCGGCAAAACGCGCGACTGCCATGCCGCCGGAAAACGCCGCGTAGGCGGCGCTGGCGAGCGCGGGCGTCGAGAGCACGACATCGCGCATATAGACCGTGGCCCAGTCGTACATCGCGCCTTCGGCGATCAGCGCGACCAGCGCCATCGTGCCGAGCGCCCACAGCGCCGGCGAGCGCCAGCGGCTCGTGCGCGGCGTCGCGGCATCGGGATGCTCGGCGTGCGGCACGTGCGGCAGGACCGACGGGCAGGCGAGCACCAGCACGAGCGCGCTGGTCGCCGCGGCGAGCGCGAGATGCAGGGCCGGCGCCATGCCGCGCGACAGCAGCGCCCCACCGACCGCCGCGCCGAACATGGCGCCAAGGCTGAACATGCCGTGCAGCGACGACATGATCGGTTTGCCGAGCGCCTTTTCGACGGCGCTCGCTTCGGCGTTCATCGCGACGTCGAGCGTGGCCATGCCGGCGCCGAAGACGGCCAGCACGACCAGCAGAATCCAGTACGCGGGCACGGCCAGAATCAGCGCCGCGCAGGCGGCCATCGCGAGGCCGCCGGCCAGGCAGGCGCGGCGCGTGCCGACCCGCGCGATCCACGACGCATTGGTCACCATCGCGCCGATCGATCCGCCCGCCACCGCGAACAACGCGAACGACAGCATCGCCGGATTGAGATGGAAGCGATCGCGCACCGTCGGCACGTGCACGCCCCACGACGCGTACATCATGCCGGCGATGAAAAACAGCGCCATCGTGGCGATCCGTGCGCGTTGCCGTGCGGTGACGGACAAGTTGCGATGGGCGGCGGGGAGGACGGCGAATTCGGAGGCGTGGTGATCGGGCACGGAGGTCTCGAGGCGGAGGGCGCGAGAAAGCGCATTGAAAGCGGATCTCCGATTTTATCGAAGCGTGGTGGCTAACGCTTGGAGCCGTGGGACCGGACGCATACGATTGATGGGCTGGAGATGCAACGAAGCGGGATTGCTGGATGCCATGCTTTGGTGCGCCGCTGTTGCTTTTTGCATTGCTGCGCGTGACGGCTTTTGTGCCGCTCACCGCTCTCCCGTTCATTCCAAATTCACCCGAGGAACGCTCAGTTGAACATTCCCGCTCACGCTCCGCTGCATATGCTGCACACGGCTGCGGTCGGCACGCTTGCCACGCACGCTCGCCAGCCCGAGGGTTTTCCGTATCCGTCGGTGCTGCCGTTCGCGCCGGACGCACGGCATCGTCCGACGATCCTCGTGAGCCGACTCGCGGAGCACACGCACAACCTGCACGCCGATCCGCGCGCCGGTTTTCTGGCCGTCGACGCACCCGATGGCGACGTGCTGGGCAGCCAGCGCGTCACGCTGCTCGGCCGCTTCGAGCCGGTCGACTCGAACCCGGAACTGGTGCGGCGCTACTTGCGCTATCACCCGGACGCGGAGCGCTATCTGGCGTTGGGCGATTTCACGTTCTGGATCATGGAGATCGAGCGGCTGCGCTACATCGGCGGCTTCGGCGCGATGGGCTGGCTCGACGGCGCACAACTCGATCCGCTGCCACCGCTTGCCGCCAGCGACGAGGACGCGCTGATCGCGGAGTTCGGTCGCCGGCTTAGTGGCGCGGGCGGCGTCGAATTGCTGGGCGTCGACCGTTATGGCGCCGATCTGAAACGCAACGGTGTGCGCCGCCGCTTCGCATTCGATGACGCGCGGTCCGATACCGGAACATTGCACGCGGCGCTCGAAGTCTGCATCGAGCGGCATGCGGATTAAGTATTTATCGTTCGTCGGAAAAACAAGCGTGTGCCAGTCGCGACGAACGGACGCCTGTATCAAAAGTGCGTGCTTATCCGAGTCAAAGCTTTCATGCCGTGAAATGTTTGATGCGCAATAGACGGCTCAAGTCTCATTTTCTGATAGTTAAATCGGATCAATATGCAGACTGGGGAATTTTTTCAGCGACGTGCGAAATCACCTATTTGAAAGGCCGTAGTACGAGCCAGAAGCGACGCAGGAAACTTTTTGAAACGAATTTAAATTAATTTTTCCGGGTGCTTATCCAGCCTTTCTATTTTGTGTTAATCTCGCCATCAAATTCCGAGGCATGAAACCTTCAAAGGCGAGTCGGCAAAAGACCGGCGTCATTTATCCATACCACAAGGGAACCTATGTCTTCTTACAAGGAACTACTCGCGCAGCGCGAGAAGCTCGAAAAGCAGATTGAAGAAGCGAAGTCGCGCGAATACGCGGAAGTCTTGAATGAAATCAAGCAGAAAATGGCCGACTACGGCATTTCGCTGAGCGAACTCGGCGGCGGCCGCGCACCGAAGGGCGCTAAAGCGAGCCGGCCGCGCGCAGGCGTCGCGCCTAAATATCGTGATCCTGAAAGCGGCAGCACGTGGTCCGGTCGCGGCAAGCCGCCGCGCTGGATCGCCGGTCTTGATCGCGAAAAGTTTCTGATCCAGAAGTAATCGCGATGCGGCGGATGGTAACGGTTGCGTGCACGTAATGCGAATACTGGCGAGCCACCGCGTTTATAGCCTGCTGCAGAATCTCAAAAAGCCGCGCACCGTTCAGGGCGCGGTTTTGTCATTTGCGGCGCCGGGTTTCTGTCGCATGCACTTCAGGTAGCTGGAACGCGAATGCTTTTCGTTTAGATAAGCGACTGATTTAAAAAGGTTTTTTTCGCAGCCGTCCCTGCGCAGGCGAATCGTGGCGGGTACAATAGCAACAACTGACCTTTCCGCCTTTTCAGCATGCCGTCCGCCGCGATCGCCCAAACCGCCGAGAAACAACGCGTTGCACGCAAGAGTACCTTTGCGAGTATTGCGGTCAATACCGTATTGATGACGCTGCAAATCATCATCGGTACGATCGCGCACTCGCAGGCGCTGGTTGCCGACGGTGTCCATTCGCTCGCCGATCTCATTTCCGATTTTGTCGTGCTGATTGCCAATCGGCATAGCGGGGCTAAACCCGACGCCGATCACAATTACGGACATAGCCGTTATGAGACAGTGGCGTCGTTATTTCTCGGCGCGCTGCTGATCTCGGTCGGCGTCGGTATGTTGTGGCGCGCCGGTACGCGGCTCGCCGATCTGCAAAATATTCCCGCCGTGCATATGAGCGCGCTCGCGGTCGCGGCGCTCGTACTGGTCTCGAAGGAAGCGCTGTTTCGCTACATGCTGCACGAGGCGAACCGGGTGCGTTCCGCGATGCTGATCGCGAACGCATGGCACGCCCGCTCGGACGCGGCGTCGTCTCTGGTGGTGGGGATCGGCGTGGTCGGCAGTCTCGCCGGCCTGCGGTTGCTCGACCCGATCGCGGCGGCTATCGTCGGCTTCATGGTCGCGCGCATGGGCTGGACCTTCGGTTGGGACGCGTTGCAGGATCTGTCGGACCGTGCGCTCGACGAAACCGCCGCCGCCGACATGCGCGCGCTGCTGATGTCCACCCCGGGTGTGCGTGACGTGCACGAAATGCGCACGCGCAAGACGGGCGATTTCGCGCTCGTCGACGCGCATATCCTCGTCGATCCGATGATTTCGGTGTCGGAAGGCCATTACATCGCTGAGTCGGCGCGTCTGCGTGTGCTGACCGACAAGCGCGTGCTCGACGCGCTGATTCACGTTGACCCGGAAAACGACGCGCTCGCGCATCCCCCGGTCGATCTGCCGCCGCGGGAGCGCGTGACCGCCGAGGTCGACGAAGCGCTGGCTGCCGGTGGCTTGCGGGCCGCTGCGGTGAATCTTCACTACCTGAGCACCGGGCTCGACGTGGAGGTGGTGTTGCCGGCGGCGGGGTCTGCTGAAGGGCGTGCTGCGGAGGGTGCCGAAGTTGCTCGTTTGCTGGAGAGCGAGGCGCAGTCGCTCGGCCGCGTCGACCTGACGGCGCTCAAGCGTCGTCTCGGCGCACGCAAGCTCGACGTGCTGCTGCAACGGGATATCTCGGCCGCGCAAGGCTGCTCGGCGGCGGAGCTCAAGACCGGCACCGCTCCCGCCGGTCGGTCAACCGCCACCGAGCCTCACAACGCCAGCTGAGTTTGGTCAGTTTCGGACGCCCGAAACCGCGACCTTACATGCCGCCCACGGCGGCGGCATCCGTCACAACGGCAACTGCGTATCGAACTTGATTTCGCGTAGCACCACGCTCGTGCGCACCTGCGCGACGGCCGGAATCTTGAAAATGCGTTCGTGCAGGAAGCTGTCGTACGCCTTGATGTCGGGCGCGACGATCTTCAGGATGTAATCGGATTCACCCGTCGTGCTGTAGCACTCGGTCACTTCGGGGCAGGTAGCGATTTCCCGCTCGAACTGCTCGACGCCGCCTTCGGTGTGACGCGTCAGATGGATATGCGCGAGCGCGCACACGTGCAAGCCGAGCTTTTCGCGATCGAGCAGCGCCGTGTAGCGCTGGATCACGCCCGACTGTTCCATATCCTTGATGCGCCGCCAGCACGGCGTGCTCGACAACCCCACCTGGTCGGAGATTTCCTGCACGGAACGGCGTGCGTCGAGCTGCAGCAGGCGCAGGATCTTCTGTGAGAACGTATCGAGTGTCACCTGCGCCTCCGTTAGCGTCGCCGTATCAACGAATGGTAGAGGGCGCGAAAACGAAACGCAATGTAAAACGGCTCTCGCGAGCGAGATTGCCTAATTTACCGGGTCCGGAGCGGCGTTTTGCCCTGAGCCGTCCCCATCATCCTTGCCGTCCCCCGGCAGCTCGGGCTGACGCGCGCGCAAGTCCTTCAGCATGTTGCAAAAGAGGGCACCCTGCTCGATTGCGTCGTCGAGCGCGACGTGCGTGTGCGGATGCTCGTCGAACCAATGTTTCGGAAAGCGCGGCTTGATGTTCTTGCGGTACGGCAGGCCAGTCATCGCAAACGCGAGCGTCTTGATATCGAGCGCCGACCACGAGAACGGGCAGCGGCCGACGAAGCGCATCATGTACCAGAACATATAGGTGAAGTCGAAGCCAGCCGGCATCGCGACAAACACCGGCTTGCCCGGCAGCGCCTCGACCCAGTCGACATAGGCGCTGAGGGCGGCCTCGGGCTTCTGCAAGTCCTGACGGCAGGCCGCCCATGCTTCCGGCTGGGTCTTCCACCACGCTTCTTGCACTGGATGCGGCGCCGCGCCATCGAGTAGTTCGAGATTCGCCGAGAACGTCGCGATCAACTGCTTGTCCTCGGTGTATGCGGCGGATGCGAAGCTCAGCATCGAATGCGGGCCAGGGATCGGGCCGTCCGCTTCGACGTCGGTACTGACATAGATTTCGCTGCTCATGCGCCCACTCCGTCGGCGACATAGGGATTCGTGCGGCGCTCGGCGCCGAACGTCGAGGTCGGGCCGTGGCCCGGCACGAACGTGATGTCGTCGCCGAGCGGCCAGAGTTTGTCGCGGATCGAGCGGATCAGGTCCGCGTGGTTGCCGCGCGGGAAATCCGTGCGGCCGATCGAGCCGGCGAACAGCACGTCGCCGACCAGCGCAAGCCGGTGCGCCCGGCTGAAGAAGACCACGTGGCCCGGTGTGTGGCCGGGGCAGTGGTACACCTCGAAGGTTTCGTCGCCGAACTGCACGGTGTCGCCGTCTTGTAGCCAGCGGTCCGGCTCGAAGGCATCGGCCGCGGGGAAGCCGAAGCGCGTGCTTTGATCCGGCAGCTTGTCGAGCCAGAAGCGTTCGTCGGGATGGGGACCTTCGATCGGCACGCCGTAGTGGGTAGCGAGCGTCTTCGCGCCGGCGCAGTGATCGATGTGGCCATGTGTCAGCAAGACCTTCTCGACGGTCACATTCTGCCGCGCGACTTCGCGTTGGATCATGTCGAGGTCGCCGCCCGGATCGACGACGGCCGCGCGCCCGGTGGTCTCGCATACGAGTAGCGAGCAGTTCTGCTGGAACGGCGTGACGGGGATCAGGGTGACTTTCATGGCTGGAACGACGCGCTGGAAAAACGTTGATTGTACCGGCCTCGCGACAGTCTCCGTCGCCGACGCGACGGGCTTGCGCATGGCATTGTCGCGCCTGTCGCATGCCCATTTTTGCGATAAATGTGAAGATTGATCGAGGATTGTGGGTGCTCGCCATCCCAAAATTTTTTTTTGGGTATAATGGAGTCCATGCACAAGAGTTGTGCAGCCACAAGGCGACGCATCCCCACAAAACGGAGATGCCGCTCGCTATTCAAGTAAGGGCTGTCGGAATGCCGACGGCCATCAAGTATCGATGCGTTCGATGCACACGTCTTGCCCAGCCAGGCGCCGCGCGCCTGCTACGGAATTAACCTCCGTGACGCTGGGCGGGGCCTACGCCGCCGTTCCTGCGCGCTGAGTTGCGCGCGCAAGAACGTGTTTGCCACGTTCAATTGGCGGCATGTGGGGTCTGGTCAGGCTGCCGGGGACAGGTTGCGCCAGACGTGAAAATTAACCGTGCGGTAGCGGCTGAGTGAGCCGTATCCGGGCTTTGACGTACTGCGCTTTTTCGCGCGGCGCGTTGTCGTCCCTACCGCCGGAGCCGCGAGCAACATGCCCAGCAGTTTCGCGGGTGACGCGGCTCGACTTTGTGTTTGCACGTCTTATGAAAACTCGGCTATCCCGTGGTCTAGGGACTCTTTTTGCCTTTTTTGTACTGGCCGGCTGCGCCACGCCTCCGGGTGCGAGCGACACGTCCGCGAACGACACGCCGCAACGTACGAAGAACATGCACCTGAGTTCTTTCGGACCGCAA
The DNA here is from genome assembly GCF_040965775.1 of Paraburkholderia sp. BR10954. NCBI lineage: Bacteria > Pseudomonadati > Pseudomonadota > Betaproteobacteria > Burkholderiales > Burkholderiaceae > Paraburkholderia > Paraburkholderia sp. BR10954. The sequence continues at coordinate 21,231 of NZ_JBFRCK010000012.1, read as the reverse complement.
TCGTTCGGTAGCGCGCCGGCCTCGAGCCCGAGCACGTCGGACGCACCAGCCCCGTCGCTGGCTGACGCGAAGCCGCTCACCGACGACGGCGTCGACGTTCCGGACTTCCATCAGATTGGACGTGCGTCGTGGTACGGACGCTTCTTCCACGGCCGCCGCACCGCCAACGGCGAGCGTTACGACATGCACGCCCTGACGGCCGCGCATCGTACGCTGCCGCTCGGCTCGTACGTGCGCGTGACCAATCCGGCCAATTCGCGCTCGGTGATCGTACGGATCAACGACCGCGGTCCGTACGCGCGCGGCCGCGTGATCGACCTGTCGATGGCGGCCGCCGGCATGCTCGACATGCGCCACAGCGGCACCGCGCGGGTCAAGATCGAAGGGCTCACGCAGCAGGAAGCGCGTGCCGAGCTGAACGAGACGCTCGCGTCGAACTCGGATTCGAACAAGTGATGTGATGTGACGGCGGTGGTGATGCCGCGTCGGCTGAACCAACCGTCTGTAGACAAGCGAAGGGCCGCGACATGCGGCCCTTTTCTTTTTCTCTTCCGCCTTTTGCCCGCCCGGCTTTGTCCTCAGGTGTCGGGCTTGTCTTCCTTCAGCGCGAGCGCGCGGGTGTACAGCGCGTTGCGCGATGCGCCCGTGAGCGCCGCCGCGACCTTCGCGGCGCTGCTCACCGTCAATTCTTCGAGCAGGATGCCGAGCAGCGCGTCGTGATCGTGCTCGCCGGCCTCTTCGGGCGACGCGCCTTCGACCACCAGCACGAATTCGCCCCGCTGCCGGTTCGCATCGGCGGCGAGCCACGTTGGCCCTTCGGCCAGGGTGCTCTGCTGCAGCGCTTCGTGTAACTTCGTTAGTTCTCGCGCGATCAGCAGACGACGCGTGCCGCCGAACGCATCGGCGAGCGCCTGCACCGTCTCGATGATCCGGTGCGGTGCTTCGTAGAACACCATCGCGTGAGTGTGCTGCGCGAGCGCCTGCAAGGCGGCGGCGCGCGCCTTCGGCTTCGGCGGCAGGAAGCCGAGGAACGAGAACGTCGCGACCCAGTCGCCGGTCGCGCTGAGCGCGGTGGCGAGCGCGCTCGCGCCGGGCAGCGGGACCACCGCGAAGCCGGCCTCGCGCACGGCATCGACGAGCTTGGCCCCCGGGTCCGAGATGCCCGGCGTACCCGCGTCGGACACGTATGCCACACGCTCGCCGGCCTGCAGATACTCGATCACGCGCTGCGCGGCGGCGCGCTCGTTGTGCTGATGCACGGCGACGAGCGGCTTCGAGATACCGTAGCGCGCGAGCAGTTGACCGGTGTTGCGGGTGTCCTCGGCGGCGATGCGATCCGCGAGTCCGAGCACATGCAGCGCGCGCAGCGTGATGTCGGCGATGTTGCCGATCGGCGTGGCCACCACATACAGCGCGGCGGCGGGGTACTGCTGCCCTTGCGCGAGTTCGGAGAGAGGAGTCATGACACGGAAGACACAAACAGACGGAACGAGGCCGACATTGTGCCATGTGGGCTTGCGCGAGCAGGTCGCGCCGAAGACTGCGCAAAAGACGTCCATCAACGTCAGGCCAAAAACCGCCCACAACTTTTCCTGCGCGCACCAGTCCAAATCCGTCGGCGCCGCTTTCGAAGAACGCGCACGAGAGTTTTTGCAGCGCCAGCGTCTGCGCTTCGTCGCGAGCAACGTGACGTGTCGGGGAGGCGAGATCGATCTCGTGATGAGTGATCGCGACGGCGCGCTGGTGTTCGTGGAAGTTCGCGCGCGTGCGCAGCGGCATTACGGCGGTGCTGCCGCGAGCATCGGTTGGCAGAAGCGGCAGCGCATCGTGCGAGCGGCGCGGCACTATCTCGCAACTCGCGCCGCGACGAACCGCGCCCCGCGCGATGAACCCGCGTGCCGTTTCGACGTCGTCGCGTTCGAGAGCGGCAGGCTCGTGTGGTTGCGCGATGCATTTCGCGCCGACGAACTCTGACAGCCAGCGCGGACAACGCGCGTGAGTGCGATAAACTTGCGCTCGCGTGCCGCGCGAGCGCAAGTTTATCGGCGGCCACAGCCTGGCAGTATGCCTTCACAACACGGCCGCACAGTGCGGTCCATTCGCGGTAGAAGATAGAGACTCGATGTCAGTCGAACGCATCCAACAACACTTCCGCGACAGCGCGGCAGTCAAACTCGAAGCCCTGGAAACCCTCTCGATGCCGATCGCCGCCGCGATCGACACGATGTTCGCCGCGCTCGCCAACGGCAATCGCATCCTCGCGTGTGGCAACGGTGGTTCGGCCGCCGACGCGCAGCATTTCGCGGCCGAGCTGATCGGGCGCTTCGAGCGCGAGCGGCCAGGTCTGCCTGCCATTGCGCTCAGCACCGACACCTCCGTGCTCACCGCGATCGCCAACGACTATTCGTTCGAACAGATTTACGCGAAACAGGTCTGGGCGCTCGGTCAGCCCGGCGACGTGTTGCTCGCGATCACCACATCCGGCAATTCCGCGAACGTGCTCGCCGCGATCGAAGCCGCGCATGAGCGCGAAATGATCGTCGTTGCGCTGACCGGCAAGGGCGGCGGACGCGCGCAGGAAGTGCTGAGCGACACAGACATCCACGTATGCGTGCCGTCCGAGCGCACCGCGCGCATCCAGGAAGTGCACCTGCTGACCATCCATTGCCTGTGCGACGGCATCGATGCCATGTTGCTCGGCGAAGATTGAGACTGATTTCGAAGGAGAGCTAGTTGATGAGCGTATTCCGCATCAAGAAGACACTGGTGAGAACCGTGCTCGTGGTCGGGTTCGCGGCGGGGCTGTCGGCCACGCTGCAAGGCTGCTTTCTCGCGGTCGGGGCCGCGGCGGGCGGCGGCGCGCTAATGGCGACCGACCGTCGCACGCTCGGCGCGCAGACCGAGGATCGCGAGATTCAGGTGAAGGCGCTGTCGCAGATCAGCCAGAATCTGCCGGACTCCGCGCACGTGAACGTCACGGTGTTCAACCGCCGCGTGCTGCTGACCGGCGAGGTCGCGGGCGAGGTGTCGAAGCAGCGCGCCGAGAGCATCGTGCGGAACCTGAACAACGTGAATACGATCGTCAATGAACTGGCGATCATGCCGGCGAGCTCGTTCTCGTCGCGCACCAACGACACCTACCTCGAAACGCGCGTGAAGACCGCGCTGATCGCCGAGAAGAACATTTCGGCGAACAACTTCAAGGTCGTGGCCGAGCGCAGCAACGTTTATCTGATGGGCCTTGTCACGATGGATGAGGGCAAAATCGGAGCCGACGTCACGAGTCGCGTGCCGGGCGTCGTGCAGGTCGTGAAGGTGTTCCAGTACATCCAGCCGCAGGAAGCGGAGGCCGCTGCGGCCGCGAGCGCGACGGCGCCGGTGGCCGCCTCGCAGCCCGAGGTTGGTGAGCCGACGGTCGGTGCGATTCCCGATTCGGGGGTGAGCGCGCGACCGCTCGATCAACAGGCGCCGGCGCCGGTTAATTCGTCGACGGCGGTTCGGCCGGGCAATCCGAAGGCGGTGCCTTGATGCGGGGTGTGACGCTTCGCGGGGGTGTGTTCGCGGTTGTGGTCGGTGCGATGGCGGGCACGATGACGTCGGGTGCTTGCGCGGCTGAGGCCGCACTTCGCGGGCAGCAGGTCGCCGCGGCGAATGCGTGCATGGGCTGTCACGCGGTGGATCGCAAGCTGGTCGGACCGTCGTTCCAGCAGGTCGCCGCGAAATATAAGGGTGACGCGCAGGCGCCGGCCAAACTCGCGCGCAAGGTGAAGGACGGGGGCGCCGGCGTATGGGGCATGATTCCGATGCCAGCCCATCAATCGATGAGCGATGCGGATATTCGCACGGTGGTCGACTGGGTGCTCGCGGGCGCGCCGTCCAGATGAGGTTTTCCCGAGACTGGAGGCTTGGCAAAAGGGAAAATGGCTGTGCTAGAATTATTTTCGTTGGGGGGGTAGCTCAGCTGGGAGAGCGTCGCGTTCGCAATGCGAAGGTCGGGAGTTCGATCCTCCTCCTCTCCACCATCACGTATTCCAAGCAGTTCCGTAGAATTCCGCAAACCCCGCGTCCCGTAAGGCTCGCGGGGTTTTTGTTTCCATTCCGGGATTGGGGTTTCCGTTGACAGCCGGGGGCCTTTCAGAGCAGCTTTAGGGGCATCAGGCCAAATTTTCCATGTGGCCAGAATTAGTGCCCCCAAAGCAAGGAGAGGTGTCCCATGCCTCTTACCGATCTGGAAGTTCGCCGGGCTGCGCCTCGCGAGAAGGCATACCGGGTCTCCGACGGCCGCGGAATGTATCTCGAGATTTCTCCGTCTGGCGGCAAGTACTGGCGCCTCAAATATCGATTCAACGACCGGGAGAAGCGGCTGGCGCTGGGCGTCTATCCCGATGTCACGCTCGCCCATGCGCGAAAAAAGCGCGACGAAGCCCGTGCGATGCTTGCCGATGGTATTGATCCCGGCCAGGCCAAGAAGGACAAGAAGCGCCTCGCGCGGCTCAACGCCGCCACCACGTTCGAGGCCGTCGCGCTCGAGTGGTTCGAGCAGCAGACGCCAGGCTGGGCACCCAGCCACTCCGAGAAGATCATGGGGCGACTGAAGAAGGACCTTTTCCCTTGGCTTGGCTCGCGTCCCATTGCCGACATCAGCCCACCTGAAGTCCTTGAAGTGCTGCGCCGTGCCGAGAAGCGCGGTGCTCACGACACCGCACACCGGCTTCAGCAGAACTGCGGTCAGATCTTTCGCTACGCCGTGGTGACCGGACGCGCCATGCGCGACGTCAGCGCCGATTTACGCGGCGCGCTGCGACCCAACCGGCATACCCACTTCGCCTCGATTACGGATCCCGAGAAGGTCGGAGAGATGCTGCGCGCCTTCGATGGCTTTTCCGGGACGCTGGTCGTGCGCGCGGCGCTGCAACTTGCGCCGTTGCTGTTCGTACGACCTGGCGAGTTGAGGCAGGCCGAGTGGGCGCAGATTGATCTGGAACGGCGCGCATGGTCCTTTACTGTTTCGAAGACGAAGACCGAGCATCTGGTCCCGCTGGCCAACCAGGCTGTGGAGATCCTGAAGGAGTTGCAGGCGCAAACCGGCAAATGGCGTTGTGTCTTTCCGGGCCGTGATCGTAGGAAGCCCATGAGCGGCGCGGCGATCAATGCCGCGCTGCAGCGACTGGGCTTCGACACGAAAACCGAGATCACCGGCCACGGATTCCGGGCGATGGCTCGGACCATCCTGCATGAGCGCCTACGATTTCCCGCCGAAGTCATTGAGCACCAGCTGGCGCACCGGGTGCCTGACTCGCTCGGCAGCGCCTACAACCGCACGCGGTTCATCGACGACCGGGTCGTCATGATGCAGGCGTGGGCTGATTACCTGGATCGGCTGAAAGCGGGGGCGGAGGTGGGGCCGATCCGCCCGCGGTGTGTTTGAAGCGGAAGTCCCGGCGCACCGCGTTTGTTGCCGATCCGTGCAGAGTCGTTCGTCACGTTTGATGGAGAGGACTTGTTTTCGGAAAATGTGGAAATTTTGCTGACAACCAGCCGTGGTGTTACTGCACGCTTCCGACGCGATCTTGCACGGTTGAAATCACGTTTAGATTCGTTGTGGTTACGTCCTGCGTACATCTCCGTTCATATCGCCTTCACGTTTATAGATTTTCCATATCCGGTCTGATCTGGAAACTGAACGCATCTTGAACGACCATGGAGCCGGGTTGATTATTTCCGCGCTCCGTCTTTCTGTGAGATGTTGGACCAGTTTGCTGGCGGACTGGACTATTTGCCGGGCGGTTGAGAGAGGTCTTTGTTGTGCCGGGCGCGTTGGAAGTGCCATCCGTACGACGGGCGTTGGCTCGTCGTTTCTTCGTCTCCTGCAGCGCGTAGCGAAGCGCACTGGCGGTCACGTTGATGCCCGCCTGTTTTGCCTGATCGATCAGTTGTTCGACCGAATACCCTTTGGCGCGGGCCGCATCGATGTGGGCGCGCACGTCCGGCATCGCGTCGCGTACCGTAATGCGTCGCTCGGAGGGTGGTTTTTCCGGTAGCGCGTCGAGCAGCCGTGCGAACTCGTCCCATTGGGCTTTCGTGTATGTCTTCGGTGCGGGCATGATGACCTTCCGTTTGCGCTGGTGAGCGGTGTGTCGAACTGATCGTGCATGCCGCTTGTTGGCGCGTCAACGCCGCATTCGTGCGTGGTGTGGACGATGGCGGATTACCTTGGGCGGTAGCGGGACGCCGCGGAACGACGTACTTTTTTCGGTTCGTGGCGGAGGCGCAACGACATCTGTCAAGGCAGTGCTAGCCATGCTACAGAGATGCACGTGAAGTTTGGCGGCATCGCTCACCCGTCGAGCGTGCATGTCACTTTCGCTGCCGCTGAAGATATTTGCCCATGATCACCGCTTAGAATTCGTGGGCGGTGTGGGTTATTGTTGGGTGCGATCGGATTACGCGACGCATGGGACGCGGTTTCTTGTCTCTATCCGCCTTGCGTTTACAAGTGGGGGTCGATGCAGCGCGCATATTGGCGACGCTCTTGGTGACCCGGATTTGCGCCAGTTGGGTAGCGTTCAGGTCTAGTGTGGCGACGTTTGAAAATCCGCGTGCGATTACCGACTCCAGCTGCAGCCCTCGCAGACATCCGACATTCAGGTCGCGGCAGTGGACCGGATCACTACGCAGAAATCGGCCTGCCCAATATGCAGGCTCGATCAATCGACATCCCGCACCATGAGATACGGTGTGCGGTCGAACAAAGGAAGAACAGCGGATTCATGCGGTGCATCCCGCGGACGCATCTGGCCACCTTACGGAAATTCCCAGCCGACCTCGCTGAAAGTGCTTAGCCGGGAGACAAAAAACCGAGATTGAAACGAGTGATGGCAGGATAGGCTAGCGCCGGTTTTCGGCGCCATCTATAAGGCCTGTCGTGTTTGCCCATGGATCGACTCCGCATCGACGTGAGCCTAAGGCCCCGAAAGAACCGGTCGGAAGGAGCGAAATAAGAACTGCATGAGCGCCCCAGCATTGGTCAATGGATAGGCTGGGACGGCGTAGCCGTCCTGAAAGCTGTGCTCGATGAGCATCTATCCCTTGCAGGCCGCCCGCGTCAGAATAGATGTCGCCTAGACAGAATCGTAACTTGGGGCGCAGTGAAGAGAGCGTGGATTGGGGGCGTTACGGACATTCAACGACAGCGCAGTGCCGCGGTTGTTGCCGTCGGAAAGCGCATCAACGGAAGAGGTTGCGCAAGAGATAGATGTGGAGACGCTTGCTCGCTGGCGCAGAGATGCGCCGTCCATGCCCGCTCGTGAGCGGCCATGGACGTTGGTCGCCCGGTTCGAAGCGGTGTTGGGCACGGCAACATGGACGAGACGGCGCGCAATGCCTGGTGCCGTGAGCATGGCGTGTGTCCACCGGAGCTGGGTTAGTGGCGCGCGGCAGCCATCTAGGCGCTGACCGAGCTCGAAGAGGCCGTGCCAGCCAACAACAGACAAAGCTCGATCAGCGTCGCATCAAGGAACTCGAACTCGAACGCGAACTGCGGCGCAAGGAGAAGTCGCTGGGCCGAGGCAGCAGCGCTGCTGGTACTTTCAAAAAAAGTCTGGGCGATCTTCAACACGGACAAGGTCGAGGACGAATGATCGACCTCGAGGATTGCCGGCGGCTGGCCCAGGAAATTGAATCGGCAATTCGCGCTGGCGCACTGTTGCGCTTGATCTGCGAGGTGGTTGGTGCCGCGCGTCAATCAAGGTGAGAGCCGTCTCTCATCCAGATTGTCGCGCCACAGGTTGGAATCGATGAGCGTAGCCTGCAACTCTGGAAGGCTCATTATGGGCTTGCCACAGGCGACGCCCGGTTCCATGCAAGGTTGCGCATGCGCTGAGCCCGGAGGAGCGCGCACAAGTGCTGCATGTAGCCAATGAGCCCCGCTCTGCCGACATGCCGCCGGCGCGTATCGTTCCGATGCGGCTGACGAACCCGTGTACATCGCCAGCGAATCGACCTTCGCACCCGTGCTGCGCGAGCATGGGCAGATGACGCGCAGTGGCCGTGCCAGAGCTCCTTCGAGCGCCCGGCCGACCACGCATGTCGCAACGGCGCCGCGCGAGGTGTACTGCTGGGACATGATGTCTTTGTCGGCAAGGTAACACGTCGATGGTTCCGCCTTTGCCTCAATCTAGACCTGTATGGCCGCAAGGCTGTCGACTGAGAGGTGCACGCTGAAGTATCGTTCGCCACGCGAGTTCAGGTGCAGGACCAGTGCATCAAGTCAAATGTGAGGCAATGTCCGGAGGTGCAGGGGCAAACGCGGCGCATCGCCGCTGGCGATCCCACTTCCGATGTGTGGGGTGCGGATGATGCGGTGTCGGCTGGTTGCGCGTTGGATAACGAACTTGAGCGGGCTGTGGCGGCCAGCGGCTCGGCGCTGCTGCCAGCCATCATCTGGCTGGCAGTCGAAACAGCAATGCGCCCAGGCGAGATTTGGCGATGCGATGGGAGCACGGTGATCACAAGCGCCGAGTAGTTCACCTTCCAGCCACGAAGAACGGCAGCGCGCGCGACGTACCTCGGGCTTCGCGCGCAGTGGCGGTACTTCAATCTCTGAAAGACGCCACTGATCACGCTAAGGAGAAATCCGTTGAAGGCGACGTGGTCGAAATTGCGCGTATTCGGGATTCGCGGCGATGCCGTAACAAGAGCCTTTGAGCGGGCCGTAACGCGCGCCCGCAAGCCTTACGTCGAGAACTGTAAGACGGCCATGCAATGGCCGGATGGCAAGTTTCTGACAGACCTCCGCTTTCACGACTTGCGGCACGAGGCCGCCTCGCGACTAGCTTCGATCTTCCCAATGCGCGAACTGACAAAGATCACGGGCCACAAGGATCCGCGCATGCTTATGCGTTACTACCATCCCAAGGCAGAGATTTGGTGAAGCGTCTCACCTGACTTCGACTGCTAGATAGATGGCTTGACCCCGGGCGAGTTGGATCCAAGCAACCTGCGCTTGTCCCACGAACGCTTGCACGAAGACGCGCCCGGTTCAAAACGACGAGTCGACCGTCGCGACCGCAGTTCCGCTCAATCGCTTAATTTGCATGACAGCAAAAACTGCAAAAAAATCCTTAAAAAACGCTTGACCGCATACTTCGCCGCTGGCAAAGTTGGAGCGTTCTGATGCAGTAGAGAGAATTCTGCGCCAGAAAAGAGAAGGCCCGGTGTTCCACCACCGGGCCTTCACGTCCAAACCGAGCCTAGACTCAGATCCGAACCGCGCGGCGAGCTTCGCCGAAAACAGGATTCGTGTCAATGGCTCACGTCGCATAGAGAATCGACATGAATACAATGGAAATTAATTGTCCCCACTGTGGTGAGGCGTTCGAGTTGACCGAGGCACTTGCGGCGCCACTGCTGCAAGCCGAACGTCAAAAGGTCGACGCCGAGGTCAAGCGTCGACTGCAAGCCGAGGTCACAGCGGCCGCAAGCAAGGCCCGAATGGCAGCCGAGGCGGATGCGGCGGTGAAGATTCGCGCCGCAGAATCGATTGCCGACGAGAGCGCAAAGAAGCTGCGCGAAGCGCAAGCACAGGAGTTGGCAATTCGCCAGGAACGCGAACGCCTCGTACAAGAGAGGGCCGCGATTGAGCTGACTGTTCAGCGCCGTGTCGACGAGGAAGCCGCTCGCGCCTCCAAGGCAGCGCGTGCCGCTGCCGAACACGATTGGAAGGCCCGAATGGCCGCGGCCGAGCAGGATCTGGAGGCGAAGGATGCCAAGCTGCGCCAAGCGGAGCAGGCCGAGATTCATGCCCGGCAGCTCCAGCAACGGGCCGAAGAGGCCGTCCGTCAGGCTGATCTCACTATTGCGCGCCGCGTTGAAGCGGAGAAGGAGCGTATCACGCTTGAAACCCGTAGCGAGGTCGAGCGCAGTTGGCAGGCCAAGTTGCAGTCAGTTGAGGAAACGCTTGCGATGAAGGACGCCAAGCTGCGTGAAGCCGAAAAGGCCGAGATCCAAGCCCGCCAACTGAAGCAGCAGGCCGACGAGGCCCTGCGCCAAGCCGAGCTGACCGTGAGCCGCCGCCTCGACGAGGAGCGCGCGAAGGTGCGCGAGGCGGCGATGCACGAGCGCGACGACGAGCACCGCCTGAAACTCAGCGAGAAAGACAAGCAGCTCGAAGATATGCGCCAGCAGATTGAGGAGCTCCGCCGCAAGGGCGACCGGGCTGCACAACAGCTGGTTGGTGATGTCCTCGAAATCGACCTCCAGGACGTGCTCAGCCGTGCGTTTCCGCACGATCATTTCGAACGCGTCAAGAAGGGCCAGAGCGGCGCCGATCTGCTTCAAACCGTCCGCACCCCGTCCGGCCAACCATGTGGTCGCATTCTGTGGGAAAGCAAGCGCACCAAAAACTGGAGCGACGCATGGCTCGGCAAGTTGCGCGAAGACCAGCGCAGCGTAAAGACCGATCTGGCTGCCCTCATCACTGAAACGCTCCCCGATGGCGTGCAGAACTTTGAGGTAATCGACGGCGTGTGGGTTAGCAGCATTGCGACCATGGCGCCGATGGCCTCGGCACTGCGTCACGGCCTGATCGAAACGGCTCGCGCCCGTGTCGCCGCCGAAGGAGCTGGCACAAAGAAGGACCTCGTCTACGGCTACCTGACCGGCGCAGAGTTCCGCCAGCGAGTGCGCGGCATGGTTGAGCCGATCGTTGAAATGCGTGAAAGCTTGATGAGGGAGAAGGCAATGCTTACCCGCCAGTGGAGCACCCGTGAAAAGCAGCTTGAACGCGCAATGACCAACGTGGCACATATGTACGGCGACATGCACGGTATCGTCGGCAACAGCTTGCCGGCAGTGGAGGGCCTTTCGTTCCTCGCGCTGGACACTCCGTCCGAAACAGCAGCAATGCCCTCCGGCACGGCCGAGCAGTTGGGATTCACTGCCGACCAGACCGACTGAGCCATGTGGAAGCGTTTGGGCGATTTGGCGCACGTGACCACTGGCTTCCCTTTCCGCGGAAAGGTGCTGCCTGAGGAGGGGGGCGACCTTGCGGTGCTGCAGATCAAGGATCTCAGCACCCAAGGCGAGCTCGACCTAGCCACCGCCCTGCGCATCCACAGCAACCCTACGCACCACAAACACTTACTCATGCCCGGCGACGTGTTGCTGCAATCTCGCGGCACGCAGAACCCAGTCGCCGTGTTTGACGGCTCCACTGGTGCTATTGCTGCGCTCGGGCTGCACGTCATCCGGCTTCAGCCGAATGTCCTGCGGCCCGAATTCCTCTTCTGGTATCTGAACCACCCGAAGACCCAAGAGCGACTACGCGACGTGGCTCGCGGCAGTACGGTCGCATTTATCGCCAAAAGCGACGTAGAGGACTTCACTGTGCCCGTCCCGCCCTTGGCGCTTCAGGCACAAGTAATCACTGTGGATCGCCTGCGCCGCCAAGAGCGCCTTCTGGCAGCCCAAGCGGACCGTCTCCGCAATGAATATATCGACACCGTGATGTGGCAGGCCGCCTCATCCGACCGAATCAATAAGGCTTGAAAATGTCTGACCAGAAAACCATTAACGACGTCGTCTGGCGCGCCTGCGACACGTTCCGCGGCACCATTGACCCGTCGCAGTACAAGGACTACATCCTTGTGATGCTGTTCGTGAAGTACCTCTCGGACATGCGCCGAGAAAAGCTCCACGAGTACACGCAACGCTACTCCGGTGATGCCGAGCGCATCGAACGGGCCATGGGTCGCGAGCGCTTTGTGTTGCCGGAGGAGTGCGACTTCGAGCACCTGCATGCCATGCGCAGCGAAGCCAACATCGGTGAACGTATCAACATCGCGCTGCAGAAGATTGAAGATACGAACAAGAGCAAGCTTGAGGGCGTCTTTCGAAACATTGACTTCAACTCCGAGGCAAACCTTGGCGAGACCAAGGAGCGCAACGCCCGGCTGAAGCACCTGCTCGAAGATTTTGCCGACGACCGACTGGACCTTCGCCCGTCAAAGGTCGGGGCGCGCGACGTCATCGGCGATGTCTATGAGTACCTGATCGGTAACTTCGCATCGGACTCCGGTAAAAAAGGCGGCGAGTTCTATACGCCGGCAGAGGTTTCGCGTCTACTGGCAGCCATCGTCGCGCCTAAGGCCGGCGATCGCATTTGCGATCCTTGTTGTGGCTCGGGGTCGCTACTGATCCGTGCGGCCAGAGAAGTCGGTTCCGACAACTTCTCGGCGTACGGACAGGAACTCAACGGCACCACTTGGGCGCTGTGCCGCATGAACATGTTCCTCCATGGGCTCGACACCGCTCGCATTGAGCGCGGCGACACGATCCGCAACCCAAAGCTCGCCGAGGACGATGCACTGATGCATTTCAATGTAGTGGTTGCGAACCCACCGTTCTCGCTTGATAAGTGGGGCGAGGACACGGCGACGAGCGACAGATACAAGCGCTTTTGGCGTGGCACCCCGCCCAAAAGTCGCGGGGACTACGCCTTCGTATCGCACATGGTAGAGACGATGACCGAGACTGACGGGCGTGTGGGCGTCGTTTTACCGCACGGCGTCCTATTTCGCGGCGGATCCGAAGGTCTGATCCGACGCCGTTTCGTCGAAGAAAACCTATTGGACGGCGTGATCGGGCTGCCTGCCAACCTGTTTTTCGGTGTCGGCATCCCCGCCGCTCTGATGTTCTTCCGTCGTAATAAGGCGGACAAGAACGTGTTCTTCATCGACGCGAGCCGAGAGTTCGCGGAAGGCAAGAATCAAAACAGGTTGCGGCAAGAGGACATCGACAGGATCGTCGCGACTTGGCGTGCGCGAAAGGAGGTACCTAAGTACGCCCACTTGGCGACGACGGAAGAGATCGCAGGGAATGACTACAACTTAAACATCCCGCTCTACGTAGATACGTACGAGGAGGAAGCGCCAGTCGACCTAGTCGCGGTGAAAGCCGAAATATCCCGTATTGAGTCCGAACTCGCGACGACACGCGCACAGCTTGCAGCAGCACTAAGGGAGCTGAACCTATGACTGCACCATGGCCTCTCGTCCCCCTCCGGAAAGTTGTCGGAAGTCTGAGCGCCGGAGTCAGCGTTAATTCCGTCAATGAAGCAGTTCAGAGTGATACTGAGATTGGTGTGCTCAAAGTGAGTTGCGTGAGCCGAGGACGGTTCCTTCCGAACGAAAACAAGAAGGTGGTATCTCACGAAATCTCCCGTGTGGCCGAAAGCCCCAAGGCTGGAGATATCATCATCAGCCGCGCAAACACGTTTGACTTGGTCGGCGCTTCTGGCTACGTGGATCAGGATCATCCGAACCTCTTTCTTTCCGACAAGTTGTGGCGGTTACGACTTGCACAACCAACTCACGATTCTCCACGTTGGCTTATTGCGTTCCTCAATTCCGATCGGATGCGCCGCGATCTTTATCGACGAGCAACCGGCACCAGCGGGAGCATGAAGAACATCTCGAAAGAGTCACTTCTTGCCATAGAAATTGCACGTCCACCTGCCGATGTCCAAGCACTGCTTGGTGACGTTTTCGCACACTTCGAAGCACTCGACAGAACGCTAGAAGAGTTGCTGGCGGCTAAGCGCACCTTCAAGCGCGGCCTCATGCAACAACTCTTAACAGGTGAGAGTCGTTTTCCCGGCAGTCGCCAAAATAAATGGCGGACCGCTACAGTCGGGGAAATTGTCGTGTCGACGCGAAGGAAGGTTCCGAAGCCACGGAGCGCTTTCCTCTCGGCTGGTGTCCGGAGCCATGGTAAGGGTGTGTTTCTGAAGGAGCAATTCCAACCAGAGGGAATCGCGTTGGATGAACTCTTTGAGCTCAGAGCCAGGGACCTCGTCGTCAACATTACGTTCGGCTGGGAGGGAGCCTTAGCAATCGTTCCTCTCGCCGCAGACGGTGCCCTTGTCTCCCATCGATTTCCCACTTTCGAGATCGACGAAACCAAGGTGCTCGTTGACTATATGCGCCACATTATCCGAACTCGGCGCTTTGTCTTCGCTGTAGGAGTTGCCTCGCCCGGTGGAGCTGGGCGAAATAGAGTCCTGAATACACAAGCGTTCTTCGATATTCCTCTCAGGCTACCGAGTCTTGATGAGCAGCATCGCATCGCGGAACTGTTGAACGCGCTTGACCGCGAGATCGACTTGATATCGGCGCAGCGAAAACAAACGGACGCGTACAAGCGTGGTCTGCTTTCGCGCATACTCGCTGGCGAAATCGTCGTCCCATGACATATATACCTGACGATACCCCGGTTTCCACTGAAGACCAGGTGTCTCAGCTGCCCGCGGCCCACCTGCTGCAAAAGCTGGGTTGGGTATTGCTCACACCCGCACAAGCCGTCCAGTTGCGCGGCGGCCGCAAGTCTCGAGTATTGTTGCGCTTGATTCTTGAACAGCAGTTAGCGACGATCAACGCGTTCGAGTTCGGCGGTCGCACACACACGTTTGACCGCGCCGCTATCGAAGAGGCAATCCGTGCACTCGAGAATCTGCCCGACGACGGATTGGTGCGCACAAACGAGCGGGTGTGGCACCTTCTACGCTTGGGCAAGGGTATCCCACAGACCGTCGACGGAGATACCAAAAGCTTCCAACTACAGTACATCGACTGGGACCACCCGGAGCGTAACGTCTACCACGTGGCCGATGAGTTTGAGGTCGAGGCCGGCGGTACCACCGACACACGTCGACCCGACCTAGTGCTTTTCGTGAATGGAATTCCATTCGTCGTCATCGAATGTAAGCGTTCGACCCTACCACCTGGCAAGGTGCCGATCGACGAAGCGATCAGTCAGATGCTCCGGAATCAAGGGCCATCTGAGATTCCGCGTCTTTTCCATTACGCCCAACTCCTGCTGGCGCTGGCCGTAAACGAGGCAAGCTACGCTGCTGCCGGCACCTCCGCCAAGTTCTGGCAGACGTGGCGAGAGCAATCCGATGAGAGTCCAGCGATCGAGGCATTGATGGCTGAACCACTGACGCAAGATCAACAAGCCGCAACGTTCGACGCGGGAGACCATCGATTCGGCGGTTCGGTTTCCAGTGCCGAGGCGGCTGGCCTCTGGTGGGAAAGCCAGTTTGCGGCCGGGCGATCCGCCTCCGCGCAGGATCGTCTTCTCTATGCGCTTTGCCGCCCACGCCGGCTCCTGGAGCTGAGTCGTCGTTTCACTATATTCGATGCGGGCGTCCGCAAGGTCGCCCGATATCAGCAGTACTTCGCGATTAAGGCGATCGTCGACCGAATTTCAACCCTCGACGTGGACGGGGTACGTGCCGGCGGGGTGGTGTGGCATACGCAAGGCAGCGGCAAATCGCTCACGATGGTAATGCTTGCTGAGACGATCTTGGAAAGCTTCGCTGTCCTCAATCCTCGGATCCTGTTGGTGACAGACCGGGTAGATCTTGACGACCAGATCTACGGGACCTTCAAGGGTGCCAATGTCGAGATCACGCAGGCTACGACTGGCCGCCACTTGCTGGAACTGCTGGACAGTCCTCGGACGCAAGTGATCACAACTCTCATTCACAAGTTCGAAACGGCGCTGAAGGGCCGGTCCAAGACGCTCGACAGCGCCGACATCTTTGTCCTAGTGGATGAAAGCCACCGCTCGCAATCAGGCCAGTTCCACGCCGCGATGCGGAGAGTGCTACCCAAAGCCTGCTTCATTGGCTTCACAGGCACACCGATTTTCTCGGGCGACTTACCAACCGTGCAGAGATTTGGGGGCTTAATCGGTGAGCCATACACGATCGACAAGGCGGTGGCCGATGGCGCTGTCGTACCGCTTATGTACGAGGGTAGATATGTCCATCAGCAGGTCGACCAGATTTCAATCGACGAGTGGTTCAAGCGCTACACCTCAGGGCTGACCGATCTGCAACGCGCTGACCTGAAGCGCAAGTACTCCTCCGCTGGCCAGCTGAACCGCACAGAACAAAAAATCAGGGCAATCGCTTGGGACATCAGCACCCACTACGCCACTAACTTTCACGGCACCGGGCTAAAGGGACAGTTGGTCGCACCGTCGAAAGCAGACGCCCTGCTCTACAAGCGCTTTCTCGACGAGTTCAGAATGATCGCGAGCGAAGTTCTGATCTCCCCGCCGGACACCCGTGAAGGTTTCGACGACGTCGACGAGCGGGCGAACATCGGACGCCCAGACGTCGTCGAATTCTGGGCGCATATGATGAAGCGCTTCGGTTCTGACGAGCGCTACCAGAAGGATCTGATCGAGCGCTTCAAGAACGCCGACGAGCCCGAAATCATTATCGTGGTGGACAAGCTGCTGACGGGCTTCGATGCGCCGCGCAATGGTGTCTTGTACTTGACCCGATCGCTCAAGGATCACACCCTGTTGCAGGCTATCGCCCGTGTAAACCGGGTATATGAGGGAAAGGACTACGGACTGATCGTCGATTATTACGGGATCATCGACCATCTCGGCGAAGCGCTTGAGGTATACACAGCAAGCAAGGAGGAGCTGAAAGCTCACCTCGAATTCGTCCTGACCGACATCGATAAAGGCTGGCAGAACCTTGACCAGTTGCACTCACAAATCTGGGAAACGTTCAAACAAGTCCGGAACAAAAGCGATCAGGAAGCCATGGAGAAAGCCGTGGCGGACCCCGAGTTGCGCCAACACTTTTATGTGCGGCTATCACGCTTCGCTCGAACCCTCAAATTGGCTACGGCTAGCGTAGACTTCCATGAACAGACGCCGTCTGAGAAGATAGAGCGCTATCGGAAAGACCTGCGCTACTTCATGGGCCTTCGCGCATCAGTGGCTCGACGCTACGCCGAGTCGGTCGATTTCAAACAGTACCAGGCCGCCATTCAGAAGTTGCTAGACACCTACATCGGCGCCGGCCAAGTGGAGACCATCGTCGAGCCAGTGGATATCTTTGATCGTGATGCGTTTCGGCGGGAAGTCGAACAGCATGCTAGCCCCGAGGGTCAAGCGGAGGTCATTGCGAACCGTGTGCGAAAGACAATCACTGAACGTCTGGAGGAAGACCCCGTTTTCTATCAGCGGTTTTCGGAACTGATCGACCGAACGTTGAGGGAGTACGAAGAGCAACGGTTTGAGCAACTTGAACTACTCAGACGCATGAACGACATCGCGGACCGTGTCCGCGAACGACGAGCGTTCGATGACGTGCCGGAGCGACTGCGCGATAAGGACATCGCCAAGGCATACTTTGACATCGTTCAGCAGCAGCTGGGCGAAGCGAAGCCCGCGTTACCGCGCGAGGTGGCCGCTGATGCAGCCCTGATGATCGACGAAATTGTTCGGTCGAAGCGGAAGGTCGACTGGACGCTGGACATGGACATCCAGAATCAGATGCGGATCGCAATCGAAGACGGACTGTTTGCATTAAAACAGAAGGATGGGCTCGATTTGGACTTCAAGACAATCGATCACATCCTCGACCGCTGCATCGACGTGGCTAAGCGGAGGATACCGTGACCTTGGGCGAGACGCGGTCGGTTGAAGCGAGCGGCCAGACTGTAAAATTTCAACTCAAGCGGTCAGAACGGCGGACGTTGTCGATCTCGGTTGAGCCGGATCGACGTGTCGTGGTGACCGCGCCGGTCAACGCGTCCGCTGAACTGATTGATTTAAAAGTACTCCGCCGGGTGCTATGGATTCGACAGCAGCAGAGGTATTTCGAAGCACTGCCCCCCCCCATACCTGTCCGTCGCTGGTTGAATGGGGAGACTCACCGGTACTTAGGTCGGCAGTACCGACTGAAAGTCTGTACTGCACCGAAAGTATCAGTTCGACTGGTGGGGCGGTTCTTCGTCGTCGAAGTGCCCGATCTAGGCGATGCACGATCTGTCGAAAAAGCGATGTTAGATTGGTATAGGGCTCATGCGCGTGCAGAGCTGCAAGAGCGGATGCGGCGCTTGCTGGAATCATCCACGTGGCTACGGTTGCGTGCGCCGCCTCAACTAACCGTGAGACGGATGCGGCTTCGTTGGGGTAGTACGACTTCCAGCGGCCGCATTTTCCTCAATACTGAGCTGGTGAAGCTACCTCTCGGTTGCATTGACTACGTCATCGCCCACGAGCTAGCACATCTCAAGGTTCCAAACCACGGACGACTGTTTTGGCGCCTACTTGGTAGGCTGTACCCTGAATGGAAAACATGGCGCGAAAAGCTGAGTCTCCAGGAAGTGTAGTGCCATATTTTGAAAGCCCTTTGCCGTGTCGCCTTGCCCGACCCTGGCCGTCCGACGGGTGTGCCGCGGATCGATGCGGGTCATCGCGCCGGTAACCGCCGGATACTGAAACGAAGTCCTTCGCCCAGCAGGTTGAATACCGTTTCACCCTCGTCGCTCAGAGGATTCGACAAGACTTCGAGTTTGGCGCATTCAGGCTGTTCTGAAATTTCCGACTCGCCAAGTTCAAATGCACATGGATCACCCTGGCCAGATTTAAAGGTTGATGCTCGGATGCCGTTATAAACCGTGGAGCTTGGTCTTGAAGAACTGATGTTATACGAATCGCATAACAATCAATATAGCGCCTGGCGAGTTTGTATAGACCGAACCATGTAGGAGCGAATGTACGTAATGGCTCGTCCGGTGCCGGCGAGGGCCGCGCGAGTCTAGGGGCTGTCGTTATCTCACGCCGTGAGCGATTTTGCAAGGCGCGCGAGTCGTTCTAGATGCCCCCGACTTCCGAAAACACTAACACAAAACGCAGAAATGATAGATTGCAGGAAATTCCATTAACATGAAAAAGTTAATTTTCTCACTTTTTTAGGTATTCTTTCAAACTCTCTCTACGCTGAAGATTTTTCCTGTCCCGAAATGCCGTCTGCGGTTACGTCGGTGAACCACGATGTGCGATCAGAAATAGACGCTGCCGCTGGGTCGATTGGGAGGGTTAAGGCAGGCGAAGTAACTGTCAAGACGGATGTCGTTGCGAAGAATCTGTGGGAGAAATTCCCCAACGTGGATAAGACGCTGTCCATACAAATAGTGGCCTCGACCTACTGCTCAATGCTTAAGAAGAGCAATCTGAACGATAGGGAACGACTCTCACGGTGGGAAAAATTTCAGACGGGATACTGCACCTCGGAAGTCGAGACGAAACATCATCCACGGGCGGGAAGTTAAGCCTCTCTGATCGTCTTCTTCTTGACGAAAATCCGACGAAGCTCAGAGTCTCAAAAGTAGCGTTAGAGAAATGGGTTGGCGATGCTGAACCATATGTCACGCTGCAAATTGAGAACGTTTCAAAGCGAACGGCGCTGCGTGTAAGGCCATTTCTCTCAGCGGATACACGATGGAAATTCGAACCTACCCGGACCTCTTCACTATTTAAGACGGGTGTATCAATTGACGCCGGGGAGATCACTCTGTATCCGGTTGCACCAATTACCGCTTTTGTCGAAAAGGTGCGGCCACCGTGCAACGGTTGCTCTCTTATTGGCGTCGGGTTGACGCCGTTCCCTCCCGACGAAATTAAGGCTGCCGCGTGTCAAGGCGGGAGCGAAGAAGGGTCATGCAACACAGGCTTCTTGACGGTCCCCTTCGGCATCAATCTTGAATACCGAAGCATATTTGATCAAACCCAATCACAGTTTTTTGCTGCGTTCGCGTACTTCCTAAGCCTTTAGCACCTTACGACCGCGATGGCAGGCGCTGCTTCACCCCTCTCGCATTCCTCTCTCATTCACATTTCTGGTTCCGGTCCGCCTCAATTGGAAGGTCGACGCCCTATTCGATCATAGGACTGTTGCCAGTCCAGACTCGGCCTGAACTCGACGAGAACGCCGAGTGGTGTTCGCTACAGACGAATCCGCTCCACCTCACCCAGAGTGTGTCACCCTGTGAACCTTGACCTGCGCCGGAGCTTGCCTAGCAGCAGACCGGTTTCACCTGCATTTCGTTTCCATGCGGTGCCGTGGAGGGGATTCGTCGCCGCGTGCCGCAGCTCAGGTCGCCCATTCGCTATAAGAGCGGTCTACTGGTAGTCACCTGCCAGTTCTTCGACGCACGCGGACAAAAGGTGTCGGCTCATCGTGACGCAAACATTCTAATACATGCAATTTTCGGTTCGCTGATCGCTCGTAGGGAGTTCCTTGGTCAAGACGAGAAAGACAACGCCTATGAATTCGTACCGTCGGCGGTGAAACATTCATAGCTTGAGCCGTTGGTAATTTCTCTATAGTGTGGCTGCGAGGGCATAGCTTCGACGAAATGCGTGCCGCGAATACGTTCAACCTGTCAGAGCTGATGCCAATGCGACCCTGCATGCAAATTAGGCTGTGGCGATTGCTCTGTCCTCTCTCGGATACAACGTTTCCGTCTCCGATCGTGTCCCGGTAAAGGGATCTCGCGCTACCGTGGGGCGCACACTTTCGACACGGACTGCCCCATGGAGCTATGCATCTCTCGTACTATCGTCCGGTGAGATCTGAGATGGCGCATAACGCTTTAATGCTGAAAGACCAGTAGCTCAGAGAGCATCACTGGACCGACTAGATTGGAATGCGAAACCAGCCTACCGATGATGTTCCTCTACCGCGGCCTCTAAGTTTTCGAAAAAGGTCTTCATCGCCGCGAAGGCGCTGGATACGAAGTTCTCACGCGGTAACATGCCTGCCACGTTCCACTCGCCGTGTGCGAAGCAATTTCGCAACCCGCGCTCCCGTTCGATAAGTTCCAGAACGGTCGAGGGCACATCGAAGTTAAGTCCCACACTGTACTTTAAAAATTCGATAAAGCCATGAATCTTTCCCAAGCTGTGGTTTTTCTTAACGTATTGAATAGCCGACGCTGAATCGATCGCTACATCTTCCGCGACAACGCGCAGGGCACGCTCAAAGAACGCAAATACTATAAGCGATTCGGCGACGGTACAGAGAGGACCCTGGACATAACGAGCATCTGGGAGCAAGGAGTCTTCGATACTATTTAAAACGTCTCGACTGATATCGCCGAATTCTTCGTGTTCGTATCTTTTTCCGCCTAGCAGGCTGTTGAATTTGGGTCCCGTGTAGACGGGGTTTGAGGGACGGGCGTTATGGATATCGTGTTCATGATCTTTGGCAGCGGATGCGATGCGCGGAATGGATGAGATGCAGGAACCCCTGTTCACGACGGTCAAGCTCGAGGACTTCGTCCCGGCAGATCACCCGTTGCGACCGATCCGGTTGCTGGTGAATGACGCGTTGAAACGGCTCAACGGGCTGTTCAG